>JARFQX010000608.1 GCA_029287555.1 Rubripirellula sp.
GTGCTGCACTGGGCCTGCCGACGGACACTGCGATCGCCGACTTTCTAATCGCATGTTCAAGTAACGCTATCAGATTATTGCGGTATTCATTGCCAACCATGCCGCTTTTCAACTGGCAAACCAAGCAAGACTTGATTCAGCGATTGATCTCGTGCACGACTTGATTTCAGTGGAGTCGTTTAACGCGAGGCACACTACGATCGACGGAGCGATCGGCGACTATGGGGATCCGCGACTATGGGGATCCGCGACTTAGTTGACTTCGCTGGCGGTCTTCCCGGCACGCAGGCGGAGGAACGCATCGAAGAACCCCTGCAACTCGCTGCCGTCCATCACGCTGTTGAAATTGCCAACGTAGTAGCCGGTGCGAGCATCCTTGACCCGCTGGTCGGGATGAAGGAAGTAATTACGAATCTGACTTCCGAATCCAGTGCGAGCCTGTGTTTCATACTTCTTCGCCTCCTCGGCCTCTCGGCGTTCCTCCTCAATCCGAGCCAACTTGGCGCGCAGCATCTTCCACGCGGTCGCGCGGTTTTGGTGTTGGCTTCGCTCGTTCTGGCACTGCACCACAACTCCGGTGGGGACGTGGGTCAGGCGGATCGCGCTGTCGGTCTTGTTGACGTGTTGACCACCCGCGCCGCCGGCACGGTAACGATCTTCACGCACATCCTTTTCCTCGATGTCCACCACAATCGAATCGTCGAGTTCAGGTGAAACGCTGACCGCCGCGAAACTGGTCTGGCGTTTTCCCTCACTGTTGAAAGGGCTGATTCGGACCAATCGGTGCATGCCTTCTTCGCCTCTGAGATAGCCATAGGCCATCGGTCCGCGAATCGCGATCGAAGCGTGGTTGATGCCCGCCTCTTCGTTCTCCTGGCGGTCGAGCAGTTCGATGTTGTACCCGTGACCGACGGCCCAAGCCGAGTACATGCGGAGCAGCATGTCGGCCCAGTCATTGGCATCGGTTCCACCGTCCCGCGCGTTGATCGACAAGATCGCGCCGGCCGAGTCGTTCGGTCCATTGAGGAGCGCCTTGAGTTCAAGGTCCTCGAGGACTTGTTCCAGCCGATCCAACTCGGAAGTCACCTCGTCCACGACCGAAGGATCCTCATCGGCCATCTCGAACATCACTCCGAGGTCCTCCGCCGATTGGGTGAGGTCGTCCATCGGACCAACGATCGATTTGAGACCCTTCAGTTCGGCAACCGTCCTCTGGGCCGCCTCATTGTCGTCCCAGAAGCCGGGCTCTCCCATCTTCGCCTCAATCTCTTTGATCCGAGCCTGTTTGGCAGCGTAGTCAAAGAGAGTCTCCGAGTTGCTCGAGACGCTCGTGGATTTCTTTGCTTCGTGAAACCAGTTCAGCATCCATTCTCGTGATCGACTCCATGCGTATGATGGTTAAGAGGGCAGTGCGGCCGATCGGGCCACTGGCGCTCCGGACAACTCACTTAGCGTGACGTTACTCGGCGTCAAGCAATCCGGTTCGGTCCAAGTTCAGGTTTTCGAACCCTTTCCGGTCATTCCCCTGAAATATACATGGCTCGCGTAGTTCTAGCGATGAGTGGCGGCGTCGATTCGAGTGTCGCTGCGCACCTGCTGCTCGAGGCCAAACACGAGGTGATCGGCGTGTTCATGCGGCACGGCGAGGAGTCGAGCCAAGTGTGTCGGGTCGAATCACCGGACGGAACCGACAAGACGAGCCTGCCGGTGCTGGGCCAAGTGAGTGCGACACCTGGCGATTCATCACTCGGTCAACGTGCCTCCGGAGGCCTGGTCACCGAGCGGGCGGACCACAAGCAAGGCTGCTGCACGGCCTCGGATGCCGCCGACGCGCGGCGGGTTGCCTCCAAACTTGGAATCCCCTTCTACGCGCTCGACCTGCAGCAGGACTTCCGACGAATCGTCGATTATTTTGTCGACGACTACCTGGCCGGACGCACGCCCAATCCCTGCGTGAAGTGCAACCACTGGATCAAGTTCGGCCGACTCTTCGACTACGCCGACGACGTGGGAGCCGAGTACGTCGCCACGGGTCACTACGCTCGCAGCTTGTCGTCGAATCCGTCGCCGAGCCCCGGCGGTGGCCAGGATCATGCGGTGGAACTGCACCGCGGTCTCGATTCCAGCAAGGATCAATCGTACGCCCTGTTTGGCATTCGCGCCGACCGACTGCCCCGGATGATGTTGCCCGTTGGCGGATTCGAGAAGTCACAGATACGACAGATCGCTGAAAGCCTCCGGCTCGGGATCGCAGCAAAGCGTGATAGCCAGGAGATCTGTTTCGTCACCCAAGGACACCACAGCGATTTTGTTCGAGCCAAAGAACCGGCCCGATCGGCCGACACCGGCGGCAACTTCGTCACCGTTGACGGCAAAGTCGTGGGCGAGCATCGCGGTTACGAGGCGTTTACGGTGGGACAGCGAAAAGGGCTTGGGATTGCCCTCGGCGAACCGGTCTTTGTCGTCCGCATCGAACCGGAAACCCGCGAGGTTGTTGTTGGCCCCAAAGAGGCCCTCGCTCGTTTGGAATTTTCGGCCGACGAGGCCAATTGGTTGATCGATCCCCGCCGTCTTCCTCAGCAGGTCTCAATCCAGATTCGATACAACGGATTGCCCAAACCGGGCAAGGTGCTCTTCGACGGGGATGACCGGGAACGGTTCATGGTTCGTTTCGACCAGCCACAGCTGGCCGTCGCACCAGGTCAGGCCGCGGTCATCTACGACGGCACCCGGGTGCTCGGGGGCGGATGGATTCAGTAGTCCCAAGGCGTATCGCCGGCCGCTCTCGCTCCATCGTTGTCGGCGCATCGCGGCGTTGCCGGGGCGTCTCGCCTCGAGCCGTTGCATGGTCGGACATCCAACCCTCTGGCGGAGGGTTCCCGCGAAGTTCGCGCCAGTTGGGTGCTCGGCCCTGCTTTCCTTCGGAAGCGGTATTGGTCAGACGCACGACCGCACCAAACGGTCAAGCTTCCGAGGATTGCCAACCTCTAGAGCGGGAAAAATGATTGCTGGCTGGACATCCGACGATTACAGTTTGAGAACGGTCTCGGCTCGCACCTTGGCTCGACGCCCTTTTCGAAGACCGACAATTGATCAAATCCATGCCAACGGCCCGCACCCACACCCATGGCCCGTATCCACTGAAGATGGTTAGGGGGAGGACGCTAACGCGATGAAGAAACCCGCTCTTTCATTTGTTTTCGCCGCTCTTGCCTGGGGGCTGATTCCGCTCGGATCGGCTTCGGCTCAAGACGCCGTGCTGGCCGAGATGTACGGTCGGGGCGTCCATGCGTATTACTCCGGACGCTACAGCGACGCGACGCAGTACCTCAGCACGGCGATTGATAACGGTATTGAGGATCCTCGCGCTTATTACTTCCGAGGCATCGTCGCCAACGCGGAAGGACGAACCTACGATGCCGAAGCCGACTGGCAAATGGGTGCCGAACTTGAGGCAACAGGCCGAACCAACACCGCGATCGGACGATCGTTGTCTCGATTCCAAGGCATGGGACGCATCAAGTTGGAAGAGATTCGCCAGCGTGCTCGTTTGAACGCTTTGGCCAACGCGCGGGCTCGCTCGGAGCAGCGTTACGGCGAGTTGGGAGTGACCCCACCCGGGACCACACCACCGACCGCCGCTGCACCGGCAGCACGCGCCCCAGCGATTACACCTCCGCCGATTCCTCCCGATACCGAAAATCCTTTCGCTGATGATCTTGCCGAGGGGCAACCGAATGTCGCAGCGGACGATGCACTCGAAGGCGCGATGGACGATCCTTTTGGCGGTGAAGCTGCACCGGCCACACCGGCTCCCGCTGGGCCAGATCCGTTCGGCGGCGATGCGGGCGACGCGGATCCCTTTGGTGGAGCAGCCGATCCATTCGGTGGTGACTCTGGAGATGCCGATCCATTCGGAGCAGCGGGCGGTAACCCATTCGGTGGCAACTAGTCGAGCCGCAACCGGCCGAGCCGCCGCGTTTCACTGATCAGAGCCGGTACCAATCGAGCTGTCACGCCTTCACATCGATCGCAACCGGGTGACACGGCACGACTGGGTGCCGTTTGCACCTCATCGCGAGCGGGTCACGCGTTTGCTCGAGCAAGCAGCCGACATGGTCGGGAATCACGACGCCGGTCGCTCTTTATGTGTCTTGGGGGCCGGCAATGGAAACGATCTTGATTTGGCTGCGCTGTGCCAACGGTACGACCGAATCACCCTGGTCGACCTGGATCATGAAGCCCTCAAGCATCTGATTGAATCCCAGAAAGCCGATTCGCTTAGCCGGCAGATCGAAATCGTTGGCGGCGTCGACCTCAGCGGCATCCTCGAAGAACAGCGTGAGTCGAGCCCTGGCGGTGATCTCAGCCTCGAGCGATGGATAGAGCGGGCCAGAAATCCGGCCAAGCCGGAACCACTGAGTCAATACTCGGTCGTCGCTTCTACCTGCTTGTTGACCCAATTGATCGATAGCGTCGCGATCGGCGAGGTGCAGACATCAAGCTCGCCGACCGAGACGGGATCCCATGGGAAGCCCGTTTCGAAGACTGGGCTTGCGGAGCGATGCCTGGCGATCCGAGACGGTCATTTGCGATTGCTAGGCGAACTGGTCGCCCCCGGCGGGGTCATCGTGCTGATCACCGATTTTGTTTCCTCGGACACGCTGCCTGAGCTATTTGACGTCGATGAGAGAGACCTCGGTCGGCTCTGCTCTTCGGCGATCAACGGGGGGAACTTCTTCACCG
Source organism: Rubripirellula sp. (assembly GCA_029287555.1). Classification (GTDB taxonomy): domain Bacteria; phylum Planctomycetota; class Planctomycetia; order Pirellulales; family Pirellulaceae; genus Rubripirellula. The sequence continues at coordinate 4,747 of JARFQX010000608.1, forward strand.
GCGCCAATCCGTTGGTCCTTGCCCACTCATTCAAGACGCGATCGGGCGCGGAAACCTTCGAAGTCCGCCTGGCACCGCCCTGGCGCTGGCAAATGGGCAACCGAGCTTTCGCCGTCACGGCGATCACCACTCGCCGCAACCTCTAGGCTGATCTCGGGCGTTCAAGGGCGAATCCTGCGACCGTTTTTCACGACCGTCTTCGCACGGGTCTTCGGCCGGTGCCGATCCACGCCACCTACCCCGATTATCCAGGACAGAAAGTCTTCGATTTCACCATATACCCCTCATCTTTTCTATCTTGTCGGATTCGTCTCCTATTATTCTTGATAGTGGTTAGCCGTAGGGACCGCCCCCGAGGGGGTCTGACCGGCCGAGCTACGCCTCCATCCTTCCAGCACGATCAATCCACCCTCCCCGATTCGCAACAGGTTGGCATCCATGGTTCTTCGCAGACGGAATCGACGAGATCACCGAGAACGACAACAGCAAAAGCGACGACGACGCATCGCTCGAAACGTCTCCCGGGCGCCTTTTCTCGAGATGCTTGAAGATCGACGTCTGCTTGCGACTCTAACCGTCGACACGAACTTGGATGTGGTCGATGGTTCGGACGGCGTGCTATCGCTCCGAGAGGCGATGTTGATTGCCAATGACTCCAGCGGGTCTACGAGCTTCGACGGGATCTCCAGCACGGACCTCGCGGATTCGATTGTCTTCGACGCGGGCGAGATCACGGCCGCCGACGCGATCGTTCTCGATAGCTCGCAATTGCCGGATGTCATCGAACCGTTAGATATCAACGGGATTCTTTCGGGAACCGATCGCGTCAAGATTGACGGCGCCGGAGCCAGTCGGATTTTCTCCAACAGCTCGACGTTGGTGTTAAGCAATGCAGATCTTTCCAACGGTTTGGTGAGCGGCGTTGATGGCGGCGCGATTCTCAACAACGGTGCGTCGCTGACGGTTTCAGCGGTATCGATTATCGATAGCGAAGCGATCGGTGGCTTCGGGGGTGCGATCTCCAGCTCGCAGGGAACCGTTAATCTGAGCGGCGTGAGGCTTTCGGGCGGTAGCGCCGTCGGCGGCGGCGGACTGCATGTTGGTGGTGGAAACGCGACGCTGCAGTCCTTCAGCTCTGTCTTCAACAACACCGCGACGGAAACGGGCGGTGGGATTCATGTCAGTCCTGGCGCTTCGCTGACTTTGACGAACAATGTCGTGGTAACCGGCAACACGGCCCAAGGCGCCCAAGAGGATCAAGGTGGCGGCGGGATCTACAATGCCGGAACGCTGACGCTTGATGGAAGCGGCGGTGCTTCCGATCCGCGGATTGAAGTGACGGCAAACCAAGCGACGGGAAGTTTGGGAAGCGGCGGGGGTATCTTCAATGCGGGCTCCCTGTCAGTCAACGATGCTTCGATCGGAGTCAGCCTTGCGGGAGCTCCGTCTGGCAACACCGCGCAGCGGGCCGGTGGTGGCATCGAACACACCGATTCTTCGACTTTGGTGTTGACCGATACGGTCCTCAGCAACAACGCGGCACTTGGACTCGACGCCGCACCGGGCAACGGCGGCGGGCTTCATGTGACCGGCAGCGGGAACGTGTCCTTGACTCGCGGCACCATTGCCAACAACACGGCTGCCGAGGAGGGTGGCGGTCTTTGGAATGACTCGGGCTCGATGACCATTGTCGGCACTTCGATCTCCGCCAATGTCGCCAACGGCGACGGTACCGAGCAAGGTGGCGGCGGTGTGTTCAACAACGGCGGGACCGTCCAGATCAACAACGCATCGATCCTGAACAACGTGGCAACGGCCTCAAGTATCGGCAATGGCGGTGGTGGTATCTTCAATGACGGATCGCTCACCATCACCGGGTCGACCATCAGCGGCAATCTTGCCGAGACAGGTCTTGGAAACGGCGGGGGCATCCTCAACAGCGGTGGTGCCACGCTCAACATCAGCAATTCCACGCTTTCATCCAACTCGGCGGCTCGAGCCGGCGGCGGTATCGAGAACTCGGGCGGTTCGGTCACCGTGACTGGCGTCACGTTCAACGGAAACAGTGCCGGGATCAACGGCGGCGGGATTCACGTCAGTGGCGATGCCACGACGAACATTGAAGGTGGCCAGTTCCTCACCAATGAGGCTGACCAAGAAGGCGGCGGACTTTGGAATTCCTCCACCGGCACCATGCTGATTGACGGCGCCTTGATTGACGGTAACACCGCCAGCGGAGACGGTTCGGATCAGGGAGGCGGCGGCGTCTTCAACGCCGGCGGCACCGTCACCATCGTTGCGTCAACGATTCAAAACAATGTTGCGGACGGAGCCGCGGGCAGCGGAGGAGGAATCCTTGGCGATGCCGGCGGTGAGATCACGATCGAAGGGACGATGATCTTGGCGAACACCGCGTCGCGGGCTGGGGGCGGCATCGAGGTGACCAGCAGCACGCTCGAACTGACCCAAAGCACGGTCGACTCCAATGCGACGGGACCATCGCCGGGCAACGGTGGCGGAATTCACTTGACGGACGCCAGCGAAGTCGAGATCGCGGCGAGTACGATCTCACGAAACACCGCGGCCAACGAGGGCGGTGGACTTTGGAATTCGGCATCCGGAACCTTAACCCTGACCAACAGCACGGTTTCGTCGAACGAGGCCGACGGTTCGACCGGAGGAGGAGGTGTCTTCAACAGCTCCGGAGGTGTGATTGATATTGCAAGTACGACGATCACGCTCAATCAAGCACCCAACGGACCGGGCGACGGAATCGAAGGGTCCGACGCAGGCGTGTCCCTGCAGAACACAATCGTTGCCCAGAATCCCGGTGGCGGCGACGAAGATAATCTCAGCGGCACGATCTTCAGCGCCGATTTCAATCTGATTGGTGACGAAGCCAATGGCAACCTCACGGGAAATCTGGTCAATACGGTCTTCGCGGCGGACGCGTTGCTGTTGCCGCTCGGTGATTATGGCGGGCCGACGCTGACGCACTTCCCGGCCGCCGGAAGCCCTGCGATCGGATTTGGATCGACCGATCTGGCCACCGACCAACGAGGCGAAGACCGTCCGCAAGGAAGCGAGAGCGACATCGGCGCCGTCGAAGCCAGCCTCAATGGCATCGTCGTCGATGCGGGGAATGGAGTGGGTGATGGACTGGCCGATGAATTCCTAATCATCAATGACGACCGGGGAATCACCGGCGACATCTTGGTCTATGTCAATGATCAATTGCGATTCGAGTTGCCCAAGGCCACCACGGGCCAGATCCTGGTCCGTGGATCGAGCGACGATGACACCTTGACAGTCGACAACAGCCAAGGATTGATCGGCGCCAACATCATCTTCGACGGCGATGGCACCAGCCAGGTCCCGAGTCTTGAGTCACCAGTCAGCCCCGGAGGACTGGACCTATTGCGGCTGGTCGGAACCACGCCGACGACAACGACCTATAACCCCGGCGCGACCGTCGACGCGGGCGCCGTTTACCAGGAACTCGACGAGGTGGTGCAGCGAGTTCAGTTCTTCGGGCTGGAACCGATCCAAGTCGTCGGTACCGGCGCCGGAGACACGCTGAACGTTGCCTCGACACCGCTGGGGATCGGATTTCCCCAGGCGTTGAACGCGGACAACACGATCAATTACAGCGAAGGTCCCAACAGCAACGATCCGCTCGATCCAGTTTTTGTCGGTGCAGTGACCGGACTGGTCACCGTCGACGGCTTTGAATCACTCGAGTTCGCTGGATTCGGCACCCTGAACATCGACGCGGGGGCTGGTGACGATTCGGTGAATCTCAATCATCCGATGACACCTGGCGATCTAACAACGATCAATATTGATGGAGGTGATCCCACGGCGGGCGGTGACCGGGTCATTGTCAATGGAACGACGAGCACCGATGTCATCACCGTGGATGATCTGACAATCGATGGTGCGACGGTATCGGGCGCCCAGCCGGTCGACATCAAGATCTCGATGGTCGAGAGTTTGATCGTCAATGGCCAAGGCGGAAATGACGACTTCAACCTGATTGCCGACGATTCGGATGAGGTTGATTTCATTCCCGGTGCTTACGAGGATGCCGGTTCGTTTGTGGTCTCCAGCGATAGCTTCGGACCCACGCAACGGTTGCTACCAATCAGCTTCCGCGACCTTGGTGCCGGCGGCGAGATCTTCGTCGAAAGCGCGAGCGGCAATCGAAATCTTGACTTCCGCATCTTCGGAACCCAAAGCGCTGACCGCTTCGACGTCAATTCGTCGGGTCAAGTTCGCCTGCGTCGCGGTGATTCAGCCTTCCTGGCGGCCCTGCCGATCAACGTGAACGGGGCAAGCGAATTGTTTCTCGAAGCGGGCATGGGCGATGACAGCTTCACCATCAACGGCGATCATCCCTTTGCATCCGGCATCAAAGTACGTGGCGGAAGCCCTGGAAGCGGAAGCGATGTTTTCAACTTCATCGGTTCAGGCACGGGAGCGGTTACGCTCGATTTGGATGCACACACCATCACCGAAGTTGGCTTCGGCAGCATCTCTATCGCTGAGGTTGAGCAGGTCAGTGTTGACGCGAATGAAGCCTTGACGGTACTCGGCACCGATGCGAACGATGTGTTCGATATTACGCCGACCGGTGCTGGCAATGATGGTTCTCTACTGCACGACGGGTCTTCGATCGCCTACCACTACACCGACGCGACAACGATCACGATCGATGGTGCTGACGGCGACGGCGACCAGCTGAACATTCACGCCTCGGAGGCTGCGAACACGATCACCGCTACCACGGATTCGATCACGGTCGACGGAAGCACCGTCACGCTCGGAGACGGCCTCGAATCGTTAAGTGTCAACGCTCTTGGTGGTGACGACAGTGTCGACCTTTCCGACCTCGAGTTCACCGGCACCATCACAATCTCGGGGGGAGACGGTGATGACACTCTGATTGGTACCGATCAAGCCGATCTGATTTTCGGGGGCACTGGCAACGACATTCTGATTGGTCGGGGCGGAGCGGACGCCCAGTACGGTCAAGACGGCAACGACTTGTTTGGTAATCCTGGACTCGACGCCGACGGAACCGCCGACGACCCGGGTGCCGACCAGAACTTTGGTGGCAATGGTGTCGACATCTTCGTTTGGGAACCAGGTGATGGCGAGGACGTTAACAGCGGCGGAAGCGACGGGGGTGATATTTTCCGCTTCTTTGGTAGCGACGCCGTCGACACTCTGGCGCTCCAATCTGGTGACGCACCGACCCATCTACGCGCCCTGTTCAACAACACCGCGATCATCAGCCAGGGCATCGAAGACGTGTTTGTCGATCCGTTGGGTGGCAACGACACGGTCGACATCGGCGACTTGTTCACCACGGACGTCGCCAGTGTTACCGTCAACGCCGTCGGCGGTGACGAGTCGATCAGCGTCGCGGGACGCTCGGTTGCAGACGACTTGGCCGTCAGCGTCGCGGAAACCACGGTTTCTGTGCAGGGCCTGAGCTTCGACGTCGGCATCTTGAATCCGTCGGCGGACGACACGCTCGAGGTAGCCAGTGGGAATGGTGACGATTTGGTCGTCGTGGCTCCCGGTGTTGAGGCGATCCTCACGACATCGCTCCTCGGTGGTGCGGGCAACGACTCGCTCATCGGTAATTTCAACTCCGCCGAAGGTGGCGCCGGCGATGACCTGTTGCACGGCGGATCGAACGATAACGAGCTGATGGGCGGACCAGGGAATGACACGCTGATCGGAGGTGACGGTGACGATACGATCGACGGCGGTGAGAACTTGGACGGCACCGACGACTTCGATACCATTCTGATCTCGGGCACCGGCGGAAACGACATCATTGATGTGTTCCAGGCGGCTCCGAACGAGTTGCAGCACACGGTCAATGGTGATGCGCAAGTCGACGAGTTGGTGCCCGAATCGGTCGAGGAAGCGAGGATCGTCGCCGGTGCCGGCGCCGACCTGATCCGAGTCAACTGGCTTGACGCCCACGGAGTCAACGGTCCGATCGACGCGCTGCGAATGACCGTCGAAGGCGGCGCGGGCGCGACGGGCGATCGATTGGTCGTCGTCGACGACGGTGACGATGACTTGGTGCTTTACCGACAAGGCGTCTCGAGCGACTCCGGTACCGTGCAAGTCGGACCCGGCAATGCCGAACCCCTGCTGGCCGTCTTTGAGGAAATCGAGACGATCAATTTTGTCGACGAAGCGGGTGCGGCGATCGTGAACGATCCCAACGGCCCTCAATTGGTCGTGTTCAAGAACGATCCGTTTGAAACCAACGACGACCGCTTCATCGCGACCTTCCTGGGCGGCGGCGCCACCATCAATGTCGACCCGACAATTGATCCCGGCGCGCTAGTCGATCCGTTTGGCGACGGCTTCGATCTGCCGGGCGATCGCGATTTCTATCGGCTGGTCGCGACCAAGACCGGGATCCTCGATTTCCAGGTCTACTTCCGAGAGGTTGGACAGCTGGCGAGTGGTCGTCCGGGACTGCCCAACGACGGAAACCTCGACATCAACGTTCGAGACGCCGATGGAAACGTGATCGCGGGTTTTGGCGACAATGATGACGATGATGACGAGCGCGTTCGAATCCCAGCGGTAGCCGGACAGACCTACTACTTGGAAGTCTTCGGTAACGCCGATGCAATCAACGTTTACAGCTTGTCGTTCGTCAACGACGCACCACCGGTTCCCTATGCACTGGAGCTTGACGACAACCCGATCAACGGTCAAACCAACCCACCGGGAACGCAAACAGACACCAGTGACACGGGACGAAGTCAATTCGACAATCACACGTACGACGATACTCCCACGCTCTTCTTCCGTCTTGACGATGGAATCTTCCTGCACGATCTGCCTGGAAACCCGGAAGACGGGAATGCGCCGGACCAAGTGATTCCGATTCCGTTCCAACCCGGACCCGATCCGGAGGACGCGGGCTACGCGATCGCAATCTTTGACGAGGGCGACACGCCACCTCAGACGGGAGTGGCACCCCAGACGCCACTTGGGTTCGCCACGGCCGTGCCAGGCCAAGAAGGCGTGTACACGTTTACCGTTCCCGACGAACTGGCGCTGAGCGAAGGAAGTCACTTCTTGACCGCCCGCGTTCAGATGATCGATCCGGCGGCCGAACCGCAAACCGGTTTTGGTGCGCGGAGTCTGCCGTTTGAGATCGTGGTGGATCGAACGCCGCCTGCGGTAGCCTTCGGATTGGCTGGCGTCGATGGCGATGGCCTGCATCCGGACAGCGACAGCGGTGACGTGTTCCTGCCCGAGACCTTGACTGACTCGATCACCAACGACTTGACTCCCACCTTCTTTGGACGAGCCGAAGCCAACGCCATCGTGCGGATTTACGTCGACCTTGGCGAGGACGCCACGCCCCTGTTGATCGGGCAAACCGTGGCGCTGCCCTACGACGGCACCGAGCAGCTCGAGACGCCGCTCTATCCGGACGAGCCGGGCGGACAATGGGAATTAACCTCAACGGTTAGCTTGAACGATCCACGGATCGTTGAAGAACTGGGCCGCGACGGGCCGCGACGCCTCTTCGTGACCGCCGAGGATGTCGCGGGCAACATCAGCGTGATCGATGAAGAATTGCAGGTGGTGATCGATACGCAGGGACCACAGGTCGATGGACTGTTCATCACCGGTCGTGAAGACTTCAACATCTTCACGCTCAAGCCAGAGACGCCCGAGCCCACGCCGCGTGTCGATAGCCTGACCATTCGCGTGATCGACCTTCCCGAGCGCGTCGAGCCGTTCTTCTACAGTGCCTTGTCCAATGTGCCGCCGCTTGCACCGATCGTGCTGGTGGGTGACCACAGCGGCGTGATCGCCATCGACACGATCGAGTATGTCGACATCAATACCGGACCCGGTGTCGCGGAAGGTGAGATCATCATGACCTTCAGCGAGCCGCTGCCGGACGACCGTTACACGTTGACGCTCAGCGACAACCTCATCGATCCGGCGGGTAATCGACTTGATGGTGAGAACAATGCGGCCGAGCCGATCGGCGACCCCTTCTTCCCCACCGGCGATCTGATTCCCGGTGGCGACTTCATCGCGCGATTCACCGTCGATAGTCGCCCCGAGATCGCGACTTGGTCCCAGGGCGTCGTCTATGCCGATATCAATGGCAACTTCGTTTGGGATCCCGAGGGACAAGACAACGATGCGACCAACCGTGACTACGTCTTCAACTTCGGGGAAGTGACCGACGCCTATTTCACCGGCAACTTCGCCCACGATGATTTCATTGATCCCGATGAGGTAACCTCCAGCGGCTTCGACAAGCTTGGTGCCTACGGTGCATTCAACGGGCAATACCAGTTCTTCCTCGACACCAATGACGACGGCGTCGGTGATCTGGTCGGTTCGATGGCATTCCAAGTCAACGCGATTCCAGTCGCGGGCAACTTCTTCTTCAGCAGCGAAGACGAGGCCGCCATCAAAGAGGGCCTGCGTCCGCGCGATGAAATCGGTGCGTTTGACGGCCACAACTGGTACCTCGATGTCGATGGTAACAACCAGATCGACGCCGATGAGAAGTTCCCCACGTCGCTTCGCGGAATCCCGGTTGTCGGTGACTTCAACGGCGATGGCTTCGATGATCTTGCCACCTATAACAACGACACGGGGATCTTCACGTTTGACTTGGACCGC
>JARFQX010000672.1 GCA_029287555.1 Rubripirellula sp.
ATGTGTATAAGAGACAGCTGGTAATACTCTTCGATCGAACCGTATTCCGTCGCATCCTTTGGCGGCTGATAAGTGAAGAGAGATTTGTCGACTTCGCCGGTGACACGCCAGGACAAGAAGTCGAAGCGAAGTTGATACGTGTAACCCTTGGGAATACGAACCTGGTCCGAAGCGGCCAACATCGGTGTCAAATCAACGGCCAAACGGAGCGGTCGCGGCGTTTCGTCGGTCGCAATCCAAAGATCCCAAGTCACCTCATCCGATTGAACACCACGGAGATGGACCGCGGGGATTTCCTCGCCAAACTTCTCGCGGTCGACTATCTTCACCGATTTCATTCCGCCCAGTAGTGAAATCGCCGGATCGACACCGGCAAGCGTTAATGCCAGGACGGGTTCTGGGTAGGGGCCCAGCGGCACGGGCAACGACGTCACCGCCTGCTGGTTGGTCATCGGCTCAGACAGCTTCACGAAGGCGTCGACCGCGACGGCCACAACCATCGATTCACCATTCGCGAAAACCCTGGTTCGCTGTTCGGACTCCTTCAGGTAAACCGTGAACTGATCCGGGCTGATCGACGCGATATGGTAAGTCGACTGTTGACTCTCCACCACAACACCATCGATCCTGGATTCGGCCGCCACCTCGACCGTCGCTCTCGAAACTTGTGCTTTGGCGATCGAAGCGAAGAGGGGAAACAGCGCATCGCGGACTTCGTCGGTAAGCTCGAATCGACTCGCATTCGGACTGCCCGCCTGGGATACTGCCTGGGCAGACGCGAGCGGAGGCTGCTCTTGATCGGGCTCATCGGCATGGACCAGGATGCACAGGCAACACAGCCCGCAACAGAACAACTGTCGTAACATTTCGGTTCCCTTGAGAACAAACGTTTGATGAGAGCAGTCGGAGCTGGATTCTGCCCCATGCGACCACCGTCGAGGCCTCTGGTCGCAACGGCCCATCATCCCACGAAGCAAGCATGGAGGCGACTGAGAAACGGATCTCGCATCGAAGTCGGATCCCGCCCGCATGCTTCTTTTACTCTGGAAGCGTACCCGGAATCGATGTCTTTAGGTACCGCCAATTCTTCAGGTAGGAGAGCAGATCTGACATTGCCTGTTGGTCGAGCGAACGCTCGAATCCTTCGGGCATCAAGGACACACCAGGGGACCGCATCCGATCCATGTCCTCTCGTGCAATGGTGATCCGCTCGCCTCCTTTCTGCTGAAGGGTCACCGCATCGGCCGTTTCATCAATCAACAGCCCATCGAGGATGCGCCCGTCGACCGTCAAGATCTGGTATTGCAAGAATGACGAATCGATCGCGGCGTTGGGATCCAGAATGGCAATCAACAGCGATTCGGGTGTCTTCGTTCGGGTGTCGCTAATGTCCGGACCGACGTTCGTTCCGACGCCATCGATATGGTGACATGCCGAACAATGCTCCGTAAACAATCGACTGCCAACTTCGGGGTCCCCGAGGTCTTGCGATGCGACCTTGTACTGGGAAAGCACCTTGGCGCGGTCGGGATCGGAGCGAAGCAGCTTCTCAGCTTTGGCGGCGACGGTGGCATCGGGGTGTTGCCTCAGACGCTTGGCCATGGCTGGATCGATGATTGTTTTGGGGATCGAACCGGCGGCCACTCGATCCAGCAACCAGTTCGCGTCGGACGGATTGCTTCCACACGCCGCCATCGCAGCCTCGCGAAGTTCGGTCGACAACTCAGTGAGGTGTTCCTCCAGATACGCCCGCATCCACTCGCGGTCAACTTGCAGTAGCGGCTTTAGCGCGACCGCTCGCACCGCACGAGGCGACTCGCTGGAGAACAGTCCCCAAAGGTCTTGGGGCATCACACCAGCGGCGATGGCGAGTTCAAGACAACGAGCCCGCAGGGCCGGAGCGACCGTGGAATCTGCGGCGGTCTTTCCCGCCGACTCGAAAGCTCTTTGAATGAGCTCACCCATGTCCGCTGGGATCACCTCGAGAGCACGGGGCGGGGAACGACGACCTTTTCGATTGCCATCGGTCCAAGCCTCGATCGCCTTGACGGATTCATCGTCCAGTGGCTCGCTCCAGCCGCGTCGCTCCAATACCAGTTGGACCATCATGGAAGCCTCGACCGGAGAGCCGATGGCCAGCCGCTCGATCAAATGAGCAAGCAGGTCGGCGTTGAAGTCGCCCTGCCTGGCTATTCGTTGTGCGAGCGGGGAAACCAGCGCGGGACCCGCGCTGGCAACGGTGCGTTGAATCCAGGGGTCACTTTCACCTGCGGTGACTGCAGCTGCCAACGCGTCAGCCCGATCTTCGATGGCGTCGGCCGACCCGCCGACGACGGCGGCCGAAACTCGTCGGACCAAAGGATCGGCGTCGTGGCAGAGCTTCACGACGAACGGAAAAGCACCTTCGCTTTCACTCGCGAGTTCGGCTGCGAGCGCGCGAAGACGGCCATCCTCGGATTGCGCCAATGCGGAAATGTGGTCGAGCCGAAGTGATTGACGACGATGCAACAACCACGCGGCTCGCGATCGGGCCTGAGGAAGTGAATCGGCCGAAAGGACAATCTCGGACAAACCGGACTCGTGATGGACGCTCGATTCGAGCAAGAATTGTGACGCCATTTGTCTCTGCCATGGGGATTGCGACTGCAGCCATCGAAGAGCCTGCGGTGCAGATTCGAGCGGCTCCGCCCTTGGCCAGTCTTCGTCCGCCGCGATCTGCCAGATGCGACCCAGGTCATCACCGTCACGCTGATCGGGTCGTGTCTTGAGTTCCTCGGGCATGAAATCCGGATGCTCAATGACAGCGCGAGCCATATCGACCACGTAGACGCTCGTGGCGGGGCCCGCGGTAATATCGACAGGTCGGAACCAGCTGCTGGCCGACGCAAAAAACTCATCGGCTTGCTTGGCCCGCTCCGCGATCCACACACTTCCATTGCGGCGGATGCTTTGCTTCTGAACGAGATACGCGGTCGGTTCGCAGACCAGGATCCACTCGCCACGGGCGTCTTCCCATCCGGGAGCAAAGACGCCGCAGGCCGCGCTGAATTGTCCGGAGTGCAGGTTGCTTGTGGTCCATGCCTCGGCTCGCGAAACCACGCGGGACTTCTCAGCTGCCGCGGCAACATCGAGAATCGCATCCCGGGCGGCATACAGAGGATCTCGCGCAATCGCGTCGAGACTCAGGGGCGCGGTCTTGGCGGGATTCCGATTGCTGCAGCCAATGCGGCGTCCGAAATCATCAATCGTCATTCCAAACTGGCTGATTCCCGCAACGGCTCCCCACCATCCCCCCTCCGGATCGAACGCGAAGTCACGGTCACGAAGGTCAAGCGGACGTGGACTCGAATCGTAGCGGGAATCGACCGCCTCGACGGCTCCGCCCCTCAGCCCATTGGCAACGTAGATCAGACCATCGGGACCCAGCGTCGGATGGTTCGCTCGCAGCTGTTGGTTCTGCTCGGCGAAGCCACGAAACAAGACCCTGGTTTCGTCTCCACGGCCATCACCATCAAGGTCGCCAATGAACACAATCTGGCCGGCAAGGGTGACGATGGCGCCATCGCGATACGGCTGGACCCCCGTGACAAAGTCCAATCCTTGGGCGAACGAGTTGGCGTGATCAAACACCCCGTCGCGATCGCGGTCCTCGAGAATCTTGATTCGGCCATTGGGCTGGCCTCCATCCGGTGGGCCGTTCGGGTAATCGGGCATTTCAACGACCCAGAGCCGACCGCGGGCGTCCAATCTCGCACTGATTGGATCGATCACCAGTGGTTCACTTGCGACCGGGCGAAATCGAAAACCGTCGTGAGTCGACAGCGCCTCGGCGGCAGTTTCGGTCGAAGGTTTCGAGTCGTCATCGCAGTGAGCAACCGAACTCAATCCAACGAACACGAAGCAGACAAGGACGTTGCGGAAAGACATAGGCTTGACGAGAGCGTAAGCAAATCGATTCATCATTGGTCACCAATCGGTTTCACGACCCGCCCCCGTTCGCGAGCTCTTGACCCAGCAACGCGGGGGATCATCCATTCTAAGGGACTGGCCCACGCTCGAAGGGAGAGGAGGTTCAACCACGCCTTGGCGGGAAGACCGGCAGGGCGACCGACACCAAAATCAAAGCGGCAGCGACAGGTATCGGTGCCACCGCGAAGCCGAACAACCCCATCATTCCGACCCAGAACGCAGGATGGTTCACGACCGGCGAGATCATTCTCCGCATCGGTCGCAAACAAATCAATGATCCGCCGAGCAGCAACAGGGTTAATGCATTGATGATCAGTGAGCGAATACCTTGATCACCTTGTGATATCGGGAGCACGCTGGGAGGAACCTGCGTCTGGCTCGGCTCCCGGACGCGGCTGGTGTGAAATCCTTCGAAACCAGCGACGCCGAAGAGAAACACACCCGGACTTGGCTCACTCAGGCTGCGGAGACTCGAGTCGCTTAAGAAGCGGTCGACATAGGCAGCCATCCGCGCGTCGAGCCGTTTCCAACGAAGTGGGTTGGTCAAGCGAGTTTCTTCGTCGGAAGCCGAGTCGCCAACCAAAGCCAACGTGGTGGGCCCGGTCGGCTCCACATCGCTTGCGGTCTCAAAACTCACGGGGTGTCCCACCGATTTAGCGATCATCCGATATCTTGCAAACCACAGCTGAAGCCAAGCCACGACTTCATCACGCGGCCGTCGGTCGATGAAGCCTACCGCATCCATCCCATCGAGCACGGACTCGGCGAGCGCCAAAGCACGATCTTCACTCGGCTTGGACGCATCGTCCCAGATCGAGCTCGAGTCGTCGGTGTCGTAAGTGGTGAGCCAGCTTTGTTGCACTGGAACCGCGACGAGACTTGGCAAGTAGGCGCCTTGTTTGGCAACCGACGCAGGTACGTGGATCAACAACTCAATCGGCTGAAAGAAACGGCTGAGGGCTAAGGGCACTCGCAGCAGTCGTTGATCCGCCTCGGCGCGTTCGCCCTGCTCGGTCCGTTGTTCTTGCTGGGTCAGAGATGGATCCGATTGCAACTCCGCGAGCACCGCCTTGCCGGCACTCCACGCGCCGATGCAACTCGCCCCGTTCGGCAATTGAACGTCAATCTGTTCGAGACTGCCGGGAAACAAATCCCAATGGCACATCACCAGGACGCCATCAGGTTGTGGAAAGACTTGCGAGTCGAAGCTGAGCGCTGTCGCCTGGGCATCAACTTCTGGTAATGGAGCAAGGTCGATGGACCAGGATGGATTGGCAACCACGTACGTCGAACGCTGAGCTTGCCCCACCTTGGATTGCCATCGGCCGGGCAACCGCTCGCCCTCGACCGCGCTGGTCCGCCACTGCACCGGGTCGTTGGCCAACCGATTTGGAACGCTGACGTGAATTCGTCGATTGCCAAAACCCAGCACTCGAACCGACGGTACCCCCACGCGCCCCGTTTCACCGTCGAGTAAGTTGCCCCGAATCGAAAGAGTGTTGTCCACCAATTCGGCGCTGTCGCAGCGGATGCGGATGACCTGCCGCGATGGATCGGTCGCCGGTTGTCTTGACAGGGCGGTGACGGGCGAAACTTCAAGGTTCTCGCACCATGGTGTCGGGACCTCGATGTCCACGAAGTCAGGAACACGGCTGGCAAAGTGGACGAAGGTCTCCATCACCCACTGGGACTCCATCCGACTTAAGGCGATCAACTGGTCACAATCAAAACGGGTCGGTTGCACCTCGACTGCAAACAAACCGCCGGGAAGCCCGTCAGCCGTTGGACTCTGTTCACCTTCGGAGCTCCAAGTCGCAACGGGGATCCAGCCTCGATCGAGCGAATCGGCCATCGCCAACTCGTTCGACGTAGTTGGCTCGACGGCAGGCTCGCTGACGACCGCAAGCTTGGCGGCCCGGTCTCTTGAGATCCGATACTCATCGACGGTGTAGGCATTTGGCAGGATCGCAAGCCGCGGCGGGGTAAACCGCTTCTCCGGTTCGGTCGGAACCACTGCGATCGCCTCGATCTTGACCGGCTCGGTACCCACGAAATCGCCCAATAACAACTCGCCGAATCGTCGCGCCACCTGAGGTTGATCGACGAGCTCAATCCCATTGACTGAGATCCTTGTCAACTCGAGCGACGCCGGTATCTGCAAGCGATACAAACTGCGGTAGAGATCACTGGGGGTTAAGGTGGCGGAGTAATAGAGCTCCATGCTCTCTGGCATCACGTGCAGATGATGGGACTGTTCCACCCGAGGCGGAGTGGCCGGTTGGACTTCAAGAATCGGCGAGGGAATCTCGCCAATAGGCACGAATGCCCGATCGATCCGACCACGGTGACCACTCCAAGCCGCCAGAAACTGGTCCACCGACAGGGGCTCGATCGTCTCTCGCATCAAGGGCGCAAACTGCAGCGCGGTATCACAGTGCAGCGCGATCCAAGCGTCTGCATTCTCCCCCAATGCGGCCGCGATCACCTCCGGAATCCGGATTGCAACCGATGGCTCGCCATTGCCCAGATCCAGAGGCTGGGTCCAAAGCAGACGAATCGGCCCCGGTGAATCTCGTGTGCTTTCGACCGTCATCAACCGCCGTGTGGGACTGTACAGCTCACTTCCCCTGAATTGCCAAGCCGAGGAAACCAGAGTCGGCATCAGTGAGTCTCGCACGACGAACTGAAACGTCTCTCCGGCCGCCAACGAGCTGGGTGGATCGACTTCACAGTCGATGGTTACCTGTCGCTTTCCCGCATGAATCCAGTAACGTCTGCCCAAGGCTCTCGATTCCGAGCGTGCCCCCTCTCCGCTGACCCGGACATCGATCTCCAGACGCGGCGTCGGTCCAATTTCGGCTTCCCAGCTGCGTAATAACTCCTCCTGTTCGGCCAACAAACGTCCAGTCGTTCCTCCAACTCGGATCGCATCAACGTTCTGTTCCGATTCCACGGACAAGCGTGATGAGGCGACCGGGGGAATGGCCAGATTCAGTCGAGTCCATTGATCCGATTGACTGACCGTTGGTCTTAGTGTGGCGCGAAGCTGGAACAAACTCCCTCTTGGCAGGGTGGCGAGCACTTTGCCGTTTGAATCCGCCTCGAAAGGAACGATTCGAGCTACCTCATCGATCGTTTCCAGTCGACGAACACTGGTCGCCTGAAGCGGCAAACGAACCGCATTTGGGTTGAGGTCCCCCCCATCGATGCGAATCTGGTACTCGGCCTCGACACCGGCAAAGATCGATTGATCACCGAGAGCCATGGATGGGTTGATCCGCACGCGGTAGTTTGCCGATTGGAACGAGGCTTCCCTGGGAGTGTTGTTGTTGCCGGCTCGGAACAACTCGACGAACACGCTTTGTGGAATGTAAACCGTCTCGCCGTACAAGTCGCCGGTTTTGGTCACGGGCACCAGCACATTGATCGACGACCTTGGTTTGGCGGCGACGGGTGAGGCGGGCTCCTGGGCCGTCGTCGCAACGCCGCCGCCGATAAGCAACGCGAGCCAGATGGCCGACGGACGGGCTGCAAGAACATCAGCAGACTTGTCGCCAACGGACGGCGATCGGCTCTCGCCCAATCCTCGGGACCCCGGGACTTCCGTTTTCGCTCGACTCCAGGCCCGCGCGGTGGAGAGCATGGCGGCTGCGACCAGCGGCACAATTAACCAACCGATCACAGCCAATCGCCAAGGCCACCACAGGAACAGCACCGCCGTGATCAGGACCAACAGAGCGGCGACCGTCGCGGGCGAACGCTCCGCCACGTACCAGGCACCGGCAAAGACCAAGATCGTCAAGAACCAACCCAGGGCGAGCACGGTGTTGCGTCGCAACAGTACGACGCTTTCGCCCGGGCGCAATTCGATCGAGTCGCCTGCGCTACTGCCCAACAACAACGCAGCCGGAGTGAACGAGTCGGAAGCCGACGCGAGGGAGTATTCTGACCGCAGCACCGTCCCCGAAACTCGGACGCGAGGCATCCGGCAATGACGAAGCCAGCTTTCCCCAAACTGACTGCGGTCCCATACAACTTGAATCTCTTCCTTCTTGAATCTCGGCTGCAACACGATCGGTCGCTGGCGCAACGAGTTCAATTCAACGGCTTCTCCGTCGCGCAACAACGATACCAAACGCAACTCCGGGTCGGCTTCAATTCGAAAGGGGGCGGCCGGTGAAAGCAGGTAAGTCGCTTCAAGACGATCCGTGCCGCGGCTTGAAGCCGTCATCCGTACCTGCTCGCGCCACACGATCGTCACCTCGGGGTCCTCTGCCAATCGTCCCAGGTTGACCGTCGGCTGCTCGACGGCGTCGTATCGCAAGCGGGTCCAGCCGCGACTCGACCCCGCGGCGGCATTGGATTGCCCATCCAATAGCGACTGCAATTCGCCTTGCCGAGCGGAAGCGAGACTCTCGGGACTGATGGGAACCAGTTGGACCGAGCTTGGATGTTGCTTGACCACCAAGTCGGCGTCGATCAAGACATCCGAGTCTTGAGATGCCGCACCCGATACGCTGGGCAGTTGGAGCTGAAATTCGGAATTCGCGCGATAACGACGCTGCGCGATCAGGTCTCGACCCCGCAGACTCTTGTCGGTGACATCGATGGTGTAGACGCCGTCGTCTTCACCGCGTCCCACGGTAACATCGGACGAGGGCAGGTTAATCGCGGAACCCTCGTCACTCGAACGGATGGACCAAACAAAGTCCGGCCGACCCGCTGCGGGTCCGGTTTGAACGACAAGCTCCTTGAGGCTCTGACTCTGCGACTCCACGCCGACGACTAAACGCTCGATTACATCGCCATCGTCGAGCGCCAGTTCCAGGAACGAAGATGCGTTGTACGAAACACTCGGTGTCCGGAGCTGGACCGGTGGCGTGCGCGCGGTGTCGGATTGAAACCAAAGGGTCTCCGGACCGACCACACCCAAGAACTCCTCTTGTTCGGGAGTCAGCGTGGGGGTTTTGACCCGGCCACGCTGCATCGCCGCCTCGCCGCTCCAATTCAGTTCGGCTGGCGGCACGATGGCAGCCAACATTCGACCCCGGACATCGGTGACGCGAACAAACCAAGTCGATGGGATCACCAAACCGCCCGTCACCGCCGGGATCGCGCGCGACCCCGAGGCTTCGATGACGATCCGACCACCGTCGACGTCCTCGGCTTCCGGCCACAAGTCGAGCGTGCGCCTTTGCTCGCTCAAACCCGCATACTCGACCACGCGGCCCGAGCGAACGAACGTCACGCTCTCGAGCGTCCAATCGGGTTCCACCTCAAGCCGGAGTGGCTCGACGCGTGTCGGATCCAGCGTGACCAAAAGTTTGGCGCTGGCGGTCAGCAGTCCTGACTCAATCTCCAACTTCAACGTCGTGTCGCTCGCCAGCAGGTCGGGGATGCTGCTGAGCCGGACCCGTGACCAAGATGCTGCCGATGGATTGGAATCAGATGAGGCAACAGGCCGATCAGGACCTGTTTCCAAACGATCCGTTGAGGAATCGTCGGCGCGCGCGCCACGCCGCTGCGAATCGATCGGTGGACCGTCGGCCGAGAACAGTGTGACGCCGGTGCCCGATCGCTGTGGTTGTGACTGTTTCCAGTCGGCTGGTAATTCCCAAGCCATCACGCGGAGCGGATCCAACACTGCCAATTGCACTTCGTCCACAGCCGATGCCTGCACCATGCCCTCGCCCGACCAACTCGGCCTTGGCAAGTCACACCATCCAGACTTCGCCGCCCAGGTCGAATAGCCGGTCACCGTTACATTGACATCAGCGGTCTGCGAACCGATCAAACCCGGCGGCAATTCGAGAAACACATTCTGAATCGAACCGCTGACGATCTTGCTGGTAAAGGGTATGTCGGTCCCGTTGACCTTGACCGACGTCACGGTCGTTCGATCGATTTGAAGGGGCGGCAGATGGGGATCGGTGGGAGGCTGGACGACCATCCGAGATGTCCAACTCAAGCCGGCCGCATCGACCTCGTACTGAATCGAAGATCGGCGCAAGACAAAGCGACCTCGATCGACTTCCGTTTGTTGAGCACGCGTCCGCAGCCGAACGGTTGAAAGCCCGCCCGCGTCGATCTCGTACCAACGCTCGCCCTCGGATACAAATCCACTCGCGTCGGGCGGCGGGCCAGGACGGCTGCGAAGCACACCGTCCAAAGCTTCGATCACCAGATTCGCAGGCGCCGACAATACAATTCGCGTTTGCGGGGTGCGCGGCAATTCCATCGTGTACTCGTGACCGCTTCCGGAAAGCTGACCATCGAGTTTCCACTGGAATTCAATCCCACCGCCTTCCGCGGCATCTCCGCGAAAGACCGCGACGAGATTCCCGTCGGGGTCCGACTCGAGCCTCGGCAACGAATCAAGTGTCGCGTCCGAGCTTCGCGCCGGGGCATTCTCAATTGCCAGATTCACCTTGCCCAGCGACCGCCGCACGACCGTCGGCCGGTCCGAAGCGATGTCAATCACGCTTCGAGTGCTGCTCAAAGTTCCGTTCCTCACCTTGACCCAATACACAGCACTGCGAAGACGGCTTGACTTGTCGTCGGTCGCCCGGTCCGTCAATCGCGTGATCGCATCCTGCAACTGTTCCATCGAAACGGGGCGATAGTCGTCGGGGACGAGCTCATCCATCTGCGATTCGAACAGCGCGATCGGTCGCAGGGCTCGCCCATCGGGCAGCGCTGGCGGGAGTCGCAACATCGGTCGCGCGGGCGATGCAGGCTCGCTCGCCACCTTTTTGACAATGCGGTTGGTCTTGCTCGAATCGCTTGGCTTGCTCGAATCGCTTGGCTCGGCTTCGACACCCGCATCGGCCTGCGCTGTGGCATTGTCGACGCCTTCATCGGAGAGGCCATCGGTCGCGTCCTGGGCGGCCGCGAACGTCACCATCAACCCCGCCAACCATGCGGCGGCCGTGCCTCGGCGCATGCCAACCAAGCCATCGCTGATCAAGCCATCGGCACGCGTGACCACCCAACGCCACCTCCACCGTTTCACGGAGACACCTCCGGTGCCGACGGCGGCGGGATCGTTTGAGTGGAAGCTTGGCCCGCCCCTTGTAAAACGGAAGACTTCTTCAAACTCCGGGTCGAAGGCTGGCTGGTTCGTTGGCTCTGTCCGGACGACGTAAAGATACGATCGCTGGTTGCGGGCGAGAGCAGCGCGCGAACCGCGATCATGACAATCACCAGCACCATCGCAATGATCCCGAATTGGCCGGCCAGTACTGCCGCATCCGGCGCGATTGCCAACAAGCCGCCGAACAAGACCGCCATCACGACGGCCGTCAGCGGGTGCCTGGATCGAGGAGCATTCGTTAGCAAGACGGCCAAAGCCAACACGAACGCGCCGATGCACAACCACAACACGACCCGGGAAACCACGATCACCCGAAAGGACCTCAGGTCCGAGCCGACGTACAAGTAACGATTCCACGATGGTGGCAGCGGATTCTCCACCGAACCGGCCAACCTCGTCAGCTCCTGGTCGTTGTGACTCGACTCACGAAATAACCGCCAACGGTCAAATCGCCACGTCATGCTGCGGCCGAGAGTTGGAGATGCCCACACAACGTGTCCATCCAACGGAGCGACAATCTGCCAGTAAACCCTTCCCAAACCGACTGGAAGCAGCAGCGTGGGCTCGATCGATGCAATCGACGAAGGCGTGTCGATCGACAGCCAGACCCGCAAATCGACGACGTGGCTGGCACGGTCACCTGGCAGGGCCAGAATCAACGTGTTGCCTTCCCGTCGCACCGGCTCGGATTCTCCGTCGAGCAACGCCTGAACCGAAACCTCCCCCGTCCCAACGGGAAGCCCGATACGGAAGCTGTCCCCGCCCTGGACGGTAGCGAGCACCTGCTCATGACGAGTCGCCCGACCCACCACGGTGCGAAGAATCGTGCGACGAATCGAAAGTTCCTCGCGCGCCGTTAGCCGCGAGCGCAGGCGCAGGCGAACAGGATCTCGCGGCAACTGCCCCACCTCCAAATCCGACTGCGTGGGAGCATCGAGGGAAACCAAGTCCATTTGCTGGTTGCCGCGTAGATTGATCCGCATCGGGCCGCGCACCGTCACGTCTGCGAAATCAGGCCTCGGCAGGGAAACCGGTTCGATCGACCCATCGGCCGTCGCCGACCTCAAATCACGTGCGTGGCGCCACCGGACTGCCATCGATCCGGTCGTTAATCGATCCGAAATCAAAACGAAACGATCGTCACCAAGGGATTCCAATTGCGCCGGAACGTCGGCAACGGTGACAATCCATTGCGCCTCGCCGGCACGAGCATCCGACTCCCGCCCCGCTTCGCCGCTCAGAGTTCCCTCGTTCGATTCGTTGGCCGACGCATCGTCTCCGCTCGAATCGACCGAAATCGCTGGGGGCAATCGGGGAATGCGAACCGGCAAACGTCCTTCCAGATCGAGTGCCGATGAGATGTTCCAATCCACCGTCGTCCGTATCAGTCGACCATCCAGTTCGATCGTTGCATCGCTGGCGAGCACCACCCGGGGCGGTTGTTCGATCATGCTGCCGACGATTTTCGGGGGCGAGCCCTGAGTTACCAGCCGAAAGGATGTGACGGTGGAGTCTTCGCCGGAAGTTGCCGTCGATCTCGCCATGCGGCTGATCCCGGTCGACGCATCGAGATCAACAACCAAGACGGTACGCCCCTCGTTCACCAGATCGACCGTGGCATCCTGGACCAAAGCCGTGTCGTCGAGCACCATCACGCGTGGCAGCGCAAACTCCACACGCCCCTCGTCGGCCTCAAGCACTCGTTGGGCTTGAACCCGAAGACTTGATGCCTCATCGGATCCTCCGGCGGCAAGTTCGATGACTCGCGCCTCGTCCTCGGTAAAGGAATCAAGTGGCGCGCCGCTTTCGGATTCGATCGATCGAACCTGCCACGAGGCATCTTCAAATCGCAGCCGGCCGTCCGCTGTTTGACCGTTGATTTGGATATTCATCCGGATGCTGGCAATCCCTTCGCGGATCGTGATCTGCGAACGGGTGTTCATTCTCAACTGCCGCTCTTTTTCACCAAGCCAAAGCGGAAGCGCAAAAGCGGCTCGGTCGAAGCGAAATCGATACGAGCGTCCGGCTGCGGCGTCCTCTCGGGATTGCCCCAGTTCGCTTCGGATCCAAGGGGTCGATCGCCACCGTAATCGGTAATCGCCCCCCGTCGTGATATCGATGTCGCCCCGGTGACGCAACGATCCGACGACCTCGGGTACTCGAAAGATCAATGGTGAAGTCGCCGTTGCATTATCATTTGCCAACTGCAGGTCAAAATTCAAATCGATCCGCTGCTGACGTTCTTCTTCGGGAATCAGCACCTCCCTCACCTCACCGTCGTCATCACTCACCGCCGCGCCGAGTTCAATCGATTGGCCGCTGGCGCCAAGCCGCGGCTCCAACACCACCGCGCCGCTTGGCACGCGAAGCTGAAGGGAGTCAATCGAGCCTCGAACATTTCGGATGGTCAATCGAACCGAGGCGACCGGCTGGTCCTGCGGCGAGTCCCAGCGAAAACTCGTACGACTCTCGACTTCGAGCACTGGGACGTTGTCAGCGGAACGCTCGAGTTGTCCCCAGCGAATCGAAAAGGCACCGCCCCCACTGTCCACCGAAACTCGCGTCAGGTCTCCTTCGGCACGGTCCACTTTGATCGCTTCATCGCCGCGACCGATCACTTCAGCAAGCACGTCTTTGGCATCCGTGGTCAACTCGACGCGAACCGGGACGTCCGGTAAACGAAACAACAGACTCTCCGCCGCCGAACTCGTCTCAACACGTGAGGAAACCCGCATCCGCAGCATTGCATCGGATCGCTGGTCCGAGCGGACAAACAATAAGTAACCTGAATCGTCCGGTGACAACGCCATGAAGTGCTCGTCAACGCCGCTGACATCCGGAGGCGCAAGCCGGTGAAAGTTACCCATCCGCAGAGGAATCGCTGTCCAGCGGCCTTCGGTCGGTTCAACCGAGAAACGAAGGATGATCTCTAGCTCCGCTCGCTTCTCGGCACTCTTGCCCGTGATCTCCAAAGACTGGTAGCTGTACTTTTGTCGAGCCGCGTCCAATCCATCATCGAGATTGAGAAACCGCTCGAATTCCTCCCATGTCAGCGACGGCATCATCACGCGGTTGCCCGACTCGCTCAGGAACATGAACGCGCGAATCGGGATGCCTTGCTGAGTCTCCGTTTCATTCCCCTCGAGAACCTCACTCGGTGGCGGCGTCCCCGGTGGTTGGGCCGCGAGCGGCAACACACCGGTGACAATCGCAATGATGCAAACGACGATCTGCAGCAGCAGCTTGCGACCACCCCGAGGATTTGCCTTTGCGCATCGGTACCCGCTCCGGTGACGCTTGCGCGACGTTCGGCGAGAAGAGGTGCGACGGGGAGATGAGAATCGCATGCGTCGGCGTTGCTAACCGCACCCTTGTCCCACTCAGGCACGCCATGGAGGCCCAATGACGTTGGGAGGATCAGAAAAGAGAGCTACTTCGAGAGAATCCTACGCCCTTACAGTCTACGCAAACACCGCAACCAGCAAAAGCAAAACGCCGTGCGGATCCCCGCGCGTGGCGCCTGGACGCACGCGGAATCGGTGATTTCCCTCATAATCGGAACAGCTCGCCTCAGGCCGAGTCGTTCAACGGGGGAGTTCGAGGGAGGTGAAAAAGGTGGCAACGCTCCGGGTTGGGGCGAGGTGACCACGCACGGCCACCACTCGCGGGGTCGAACTACGCTCCGTAGGCGGATTTGAAGAATTCGAGCTGTTCCTTCTTGGCCTCCGCGGCTGCTTCGGCTTCGTCCGCCTCGGCCTCTAGTTGTTGGAGTTTCGCGTTGGCTGCGTCCAATTGCGTCTGCTCCGTCGCCCGAGCCTCCTTGAGCGAGGCCAATTCGGCTTGCAGCTTCTTCAACGTCTCGCTCAACTCGGCGAGCCGGTCGTCGCGTGACTCGATAGACGCGGCCAGCTTCTCCGCAACCGAAACCTCCGGCTTAACCGCCTCGCGCTTCTCGATCGCCACCGCCTCGGCCGACTCCCACTCCGACTGCAACTTCTCCGACCGGGACTTGAAGGCGACCAGTTCCGACTCAATACTCTCCAATCGTGCCTCAGCGCGATCGAGCTCGGCCGAAGCCGAATCGGCGGCGGACTTGGCGGAGGTCAATGCCGCACCTGCTTCCTCCGTCTTCTTCTTCGCAGCGACAAGTTGCTTCTCGAGCACGGGAATCGCATCGGAAAGTCGCTTCGTTTCGGCAGCGAGTTTTTCGATCACTCCGGGCTGCTTCTCAAGCTGCGCGACTAGTTCGGCACGCTGTTTCGCCATCTGTTCCAGTCCCGCCTGCGCTTCGGCCAGGGAGCCGCGCCTTGCGACGAGCGACTCTTGCACCTCGGCCGCCTCGGCTTCCGCGGCTTCCCGGGCAGCGGCTTCCTTGGCCATGGCCTGCTGTAACTGTTGTTGCTGCGCTTCCAAACTGGCTTTGCGGGCTTGCAGGGCCGCCATCTTCTTGGCGGCATCCGCTTTGTTGCGTTCGGCGCCCTCGAGTTCCGCGCGAAGCTGCTCCAATTCCTTGGAGTGGATCGTTTCCTGCTTGGCCATCTGGTCGCGTTCACTGCGGAGCGCCGCCAAAGACCTACGGAGACCGTCCCGTTGACGGGTCAGCTTGTCGGTCTGCTCCGCATTGGCGGCAACTCGCTGCTGCTGCTCCTTGAGCCTTTGATCGGCCAATTGCTTGGCGGTGGTCGCCTCCGCAAGATTCTCCCCTGCGGTGGCCAACAACTGCTTCCCCTCTTCCACTTTCGATTCGGCAGC
This sequence comes from Rubripirellula sp., assembly GCA_029287555.1. Lineage (GTDB taxonomy): Bacteria > Planctomycetota > Planctomycetia > Pirellulales > Pirellulaceae > Rubripirellula. Next base: position 15,815 of record JARFQX010000672.1, read on the forward strand.
GGCAACCCTCTGGGCAAGTGTTTTCTTGGCGGCCTCATCCTTGGCGTCGGACAATTGTTTCCGCAACGATTCAAGCTCCTTCGTCTTCGCGGCGACTCGCACTTTTGCGTTTTCGACCTCAACACTTGCGGCCGAAACCGATTCGCTTGCGGCGGCAACCTCGGCGCGTGCTTTCTCTAGCTGTTCCCCGCACTTCTTGTGCCTCTCGCCCAGGCCAGCGAGTTCGGAATCGAGTTTGGCGAGGGACTTCTCTGCCGATGCCATCTCGGCTTCTGACTTGGCGTGCCCACCCGCGGCAACTTCCCGGCGAGCCAACAAATCAAGTTCACGTTCCACGAGACTCGTTAGCGCGGCAACCGCTTTGGACTTTCGTTGCTCATGCTCCTCCGTGACGCTGGCTAGCTCTTGACCGATCCGAGCCTTCTCTTTCGTCGCCGCATCCCGTCGTGAGTTCGCATCGGCAAGCTTCTGTCGCAAAGCTTCGAGTTGACGATCCATCTTCTTGACTTGTGCAGCGAGTTGGTCCACCTGCTCGCGGGCCGTTTGAAATTGAGTGTCTTGATCCGCTTTCTGCTTCTTCAGTGCGGCCAACTGTTTCTCGGTAGCCGATTTATCGACGTTTGACTTGGACAGCTGTTGCCTCGCCTCTTCAAGCCTCGTGGCAATGGTGGTTGCGGACCGTTCTGCGGCCTCCAAGCCCTTCTGTCGCTCGCCGAGCTGAGACACGGCCGATGCGAGCGATTTCTTGAGTTCCTCGATGCGAGAGGCGGCCGCGGCGCCTTGATCTTCAAGACAGGGAGGATTCGCAGCCAACTCGAATGCTTGTTTCGGATCAGCCACCTGCCACATCACCATGCGGCCATTCCAATCTCCGCCGAGGACTCGGGATCCATCGTGCGTGATGGCGACTTCCAAAGCCGGCTCGCTGAACTCCGGCATCGTGGACAGCGCACTACCATCTGCCTTCCAAAGCTTCACTCGTTTGTCCTTGCCCGCGGTTACGATTCGACCGTCCTTGGCCAACTCAACCGAGGTGACGCCGCCACCATGGGCATTGAAACTCTTCAGCTGCTTGCCGCCGTTCATTTCCCAGATCTTGACCGTACCATCCTCGCTGGCACTGACCAGCACATTGGAATCCGACCGCCAGGCAACGTCGCGAATCGCGTCCTTGTGACCAACCAAATCGAGATAGAGGCGACCAGTATCTGCCTCCCAGACATGCAGCCCCCCGCTGCGGTCACCGCTGGCGACCAGCACGCCATCGGGGCTGTACTCCACGCAGTAGACCCAATCGGTGTGCTTCTTTAACTCAAAGACTGCATCACCGCTGGCGGTGTCATGAATGCGAACAATCCTCTTTGGACCTCCAAGTGCGATTCTGGTGAGTCGATCGTTGATGTCGGCCCCGAAAACGATATCAAGCTCATCGCCAACGTTCAGCAAACGTTCGCCGGTGCGGACGTCGTAAAGCGATGCCGTTCCCTGCGAAGAGTGAGTGCCGCCGGCAACCATCAAATACGCACCGTCGCGGCTAAACTGCAACACTTGAGGGATGCCCTCGGGATAAGGCAGGATCCCCATCAGTTCCCCCGTTTCCGAATGGTAAAGGGAAACCTGTCGCTGACCGGCCACCGCCACCAAAGGAGCCCAGGGGCTGGCCGCCAGCGCGGTTGCCGCCGACGCCCGCTCGGTCGTCACCACCGGGACGCGCCACAGCGATTCCGGCATCACAATCTCATCCGGCTTCCCTCCCTCGGCCGTGGAGAAACTGAGGGAAGGGCCTTTGCGTTTTTTTGCTTTGCTACCGGTATTCTCAAGCAAGCCACCTTCGATCCACTTGCGAATCACCTCCAGCGACTTCTCGGGCAAGCGATCCTGGCTCGGCGGCATCGTTGGCTCTTCGTCGTGCGTCATGACGAGATAGAGCCGACTCCCAGACGGATCGCCCGGCACCACGACGTCGCCGCTTCCACCCCCTTCCATCAAAGCGCCGTAACTGTCGATCGCGAGTCCAGCCTCGGCATCATTCGCGTTGTGACAGTCCAAACAGTGCTGACGGAAGATCGGCAACACATGGTCGATGAAATTGACCGCCGGGGCTTGCTCGGTCGACTGCTCGCCCAACGCCCGAGGCGCCAGCGGAGCAGTGATGGAGACGCCAACGAACAATACCAGTGTCAGGAAGGATCGGAACATTGATCAACTCGGTCTTACTTCGCCCGCGTGGAATCTGGATCGCGAAGCGGGCTGGGAAACTTCGATGTCACCGGCAACCACGATGGCCTCGGGACACGAAGTTTCTTCGCGCCGGGCCATGAGCGGATTGTCAGCAGGATTGGAAACGGCATTCGGTCCGCCGGCAGTCCAAACCACTGGCGAACGCTTCCCCCGCATCGATCACTAGTGGTTGAATACGAATTCTCGGGAATTGAGGATGGCCCAAAAGACATCTTCCAAACCCGCTTTTGGGCTCGAAGCCTGATCAATCGAGGCAAGCAACTCCGCTCGCTCCTCGTCGGTGGGATAACGGGACAGGCAGCGGATATAGAGTCGATCCAATGCCTGTTCGGGAGTCGCATCATCTTTGAGCAACTCATCAACTACCTTACCTCGCGATATCTTCCCGCTCGTGGCACTTCCGTTAAGAAGGTGCAGAGCTTGCGAGAGCGAAGGATCCGTTGAAGCCTCGCATTCGCACACGGTTTCGCGAGGAGCACGGCCAAAGGTATCCAGGAAGTACGAGCTGGTACGCCCGTCAGCGATTTGCACGGCGCGAGCGCCCAGAGGCAAGCCTCGGAACTTCTCCTCGGTATTGGTTACTTGGCTGACACAATCGAGCAGCATCTCGGCAGGGACGCGACGGACCGTGGCGTAAGCATAATTCCGCGTGTCGCTGAGATTGCTCTCGTTTGGAGTGGCACTGCGCTGGTACGCGTGGCTGTTACAGATGTCCCGCACCAGTTGTCGGAAATCGAAATCGTATTCGGCCAACTTGTCCCCGAGCGTCTGGAACAACTCGGGATTCGAAGGTGGGTTGCTGACACGGATATCGTCAACGGGATCGACGATTCCAACCCCCATGAAGTGAGCCCACACGCGGTTGGCGATGCTCGTTGAGAAGTAGGGGTTTTCGGGACTGGTCAGCCACTCGGCCATCACCACTCGGCGATCCTTTCCCTTGGTATCAGCCACTTCGCCACCGAGAAACTTAGGCGTCATGACCTGCCCAGTCACGGGATGCTTGACCTCGCCACTGCGGCGGTCGTAGACGATCTTCTCGCGATAGTCCTCGGCATTCTTGACGGAGGTTTGGCAGAAGAACGCGGCGAAACCGTAATAGTCATCCATCGTCCAGCGGTCGAGCGGATGGTTATGGCATTGGGCGCACTGGGTACGGATCCCCATGAAGACCTGGGCCGCATCCTCGGCCCGCTTGAGCGTGTCTCGTTCAATCTCGTAGTAATTCGTTGCCGGATTGCTGAACGTCCCACCGGTGGCACCGAACAACTCGCGCACCATCTGGTCGATCGGAACATTCTTGGCGAACTTGTCGGTCAGCCATTGGTTGTAAAGAAACGCCGATTTGTAGCTGACCCGATTGGTGCTCTTGATTCTCAACAGCTGGGCAAACTTCATCGCCCAGATCTCGCTGAACTCCTTGCGTGAAAGTAACTTCTCGATCAGGGCAGATCGCTTGTCGGGGGCTGCGTCGTTGAGGAACTGGTGGTAATCCTCCTCGGTTGGCAGCAAACCCGTGATGTCGATCGTGACACGCCGCAGGAACTCCTCGTCGGTGCAGAGGCCGCTTGGCAGAATCCGAAGCTGGTTGAGCTTCTTGCCGACAAGTTGATCGATGTAGTTGCCAGCGATCTCAGGAGCCTCGTACTGCAAATCCTCAGGAAGCACCAAAACCTGGCGACCCTCGGTCTTGGTTTCGAAGCGAGCCATGACGAAAGCTTCGCCGCGCGCCCCGGCGGTAACGATTCCATCCTGATCGACGGCGGCCGAAGATTCGTTGTTGCTGATGAACGCGGACAGATTGGTGACATCGCGGGTGGTCCCATCGGAGTAATGGGCGACCGAAATGAATCGCTGCGTGTTCCCTTCCCCTTCGATCACGGCCTGAGGCGGAAAGACCTCCAGCTTTGTCACGGCGGGGGGAGGGGTGGCGTCGGCCGGCGCGCCGTCCTGCAGCCATTCCAGAATCATTTGGTAGTAGACCGATTCGGTGCCGAACAGTTTGCCGCCAGTGTGCGTCACCTGGCCCGTCGCCTTGGTCAGAAACAGGCTTTCTTCCGGAACGGCAAGATTGATTCGCCGCATGCCGATTTCGCGCGTCACTCGCATGTAGTCGCCCGCGGGATCGTATCCAAACAGGCTGATCATGAAGCCATCCTTGCCGCGTGCGGCACCGTGGCAACTTCCCGTGTTGCAGCCGCTGCGGGTCATCACGGGAACGATGTCCTTCTCGAAACTAATCGGCAGCTTCTCTTCGCTACGATTCACCTCGACCGGCACTCGGATCTCGTTGCCGCCGAATTGGCAAATCAACTCGGTCTGGCCATCTGCAACCGGATGCAGCTGGTTGCCGTCGATGCGTGCGTACTGCTTGTCAGCCAGCTTCCACGTCGCCTGCTCGGTCACGTCCACCGTGACGTCGTCACTCCGCTTCGCCACGGCGATAAACGATTGGTAATCACGGGCCGTGGCCAAATCGATCGCTTGCGGATAAACCGCAAGCTCAACGATCTGTTTCGCCGGTAAGACAGACTTCTTGATCGTCTTCGCGACAAGAGCCGTGGCATTGGGGCTGGCAGGTTCGGGCTCAGCTCCCTGAGTGACACCTCCCTGAATGACGGCGGAAACGAACATCACGGCCATGAGGGCGACAGGCACGGATAGTCGTTGCATGATGGCGATACCTTCGGATGCTTGTTGTGACACCGGCGTGCGACGAACACGTCGGCAAGGAACAACTTCGTGGGGTGCAAAACCTACTCAGGCTTCGCTTCTTCGTTCTGCTCGTGCAGCAAGCGGAGTTGCTCAAGTCGGCTGAGCGGCTTGTCGGCCGGCTTGGCATCACTCGCTTGCTTGGCATTTTTGCTCTCCGCGGCGGGCTTCTTAGCCGGTGCGGGTAGCGGTTTGTCGATTTGCAGGATCCCCGTTCCCTGGGTCTGGCGAATCGCTCCCTTTTCGTCCGTGACGGTCGCTCGAACCACCAACGTCTTGTGCTGACCAACGCGAGCCTTTTCTTCGATCTTGACGGGAAAAACCACTCGCTCGGTCCCCGGCTTGTATTCCACCTTGGCCTGCGTGCAAACCGTACCGGCGGGAAGGCCCAGCAACTCCAGTTCGCACTTCCCGGCAAATTCGCGATTGGCTTCGACATCAAGCAGCACGCTTGCCTCTCGTCCCAGCTCCGCCGATGTCTTCGTGAATTCGAAGTTGAAAAGCCGGTCGGCAACTTCCAACATCACCGGCTCACTGGCAATCTCATTACCAGCAACCGACGCGTAGACGATCAATGGCCACGACCCAATGCTTGCCGACCCGTTGGCCGTCAAAGGAATGGAGGCTTGGTCTTGGCCTTTTGAAATCTTGATGTTGCCGCTCGATCCGATCCCCGGCGGGTTGTAGAGCATGCGAATGGGCACGTCGGCATCAAGTCCTCCGCGATCGATCTTGACCACCAAGTTCATCGATCCGTTGCGGACAATTGGAACTTGCGGTGGGACAATTTCGATTTTGCATGGGACCGCCTCAATGACGGACACCGCCGCACGGTCGGCGTTGTAGTCGTAGACCACACTGTTGTTGCGACCGATCAGTAACTGATGCCTCTGCGTGAAACGGCTCTCGACCGGATTGTCGGGGATCCTGCCAACGAAATTCACCAGTCGTCCGTCAAGCTTGGCGTCGGCTTGCGCGGTCAGTAGCAGCGGAACGGTGGTGCGGTTAGCCGGCATTTGAATTGACGTGATCGAAACACCATCGGGCAGGTTCAACCCTTCGAGATCGATTGGGCCGCCCACCCGCCGTCGGGACGCATTGACCATCACCGCAGCCCGGTTGCCCTGCGGCACATTGATTTGCGTGGCCTCATAACGGCGACGATCGGGAAGCGTCAGGGTCAACTCGGGCTCGGAAAGCTTGACTTCCAAACGATAGGCGTACCCGGGCCCTCCACCGCGCAAGTGATCGTTGATGCGGACGTGATACTTGCCGTCGGCCGGGACTTTGTACTCAAGGAAACTGTCGGGCCCGCCCGAGTCATCATTGCCGCCAACTCGACCACCCTTGTCGTTGTAGACATTGACGACACCGTCGAGACGTGAGCGAAGCACATTGCGGGCGTACAGCTTGATGTGCACCGTTTGGCCCTTCTTGGCCTCGAAGCTGAAGTAATCGTTGTCGTCCGGCTCCCCAATGATTCCACAAAAAGCCGAAGGCAGGGCGCCCGGAGTCGATTCCTTGTAGGAGTTGTTCGGTTCCACCTCGATGACGTTGGGCATCGGCTGTACGCGAACGAAATTCGGCGAAGGGCTCACTCCCCGTTCATTGGAGACGACCAGCGGATAAGCGTCGGCGGGCTCGCTGGGCATTTGCACCTTCTCGATCCAGGCATCACCGCTGATCGAGATGAATGTCATGTCGACCACTTCACCGGGAGGTCCACCGGCGGGTACGACAGCAATCGGTCTCGGGAACGAACCGACATGCAGCCGGTATCGATCGTTGTTCCCACCAAAGGAACTGTCTCGAACAAGGATGATGTAGTCACCTTCCTCCGGAGCTTCGATGGAGCAAAGGCAGTCCTGCTGCAGCAACGGTGCGTCGTCACTCGTCGCCAACTCGAATCGCTCGGAGTCCAGGATCGCGAGGTAGGGATCAAAAAAGGGATTACTGCGACCCTTCTTGATGCGAACCCCTTCCAATTCGGCAGTCAGCCGCTCGCCTTGTTTCAAATGAATGATGTAGTAGTCCTCATCTTCACGAGCCACCGAGCCTTCGATGGTCGTGTTGCTCTCGATCGCCTGAGGACTCTCGAAACTACTGTTGGGCTCCACCTCGTCTACGTTCGGCATCGCACCGACGCCAAACAAGAGCACATTGCTGAGGCCGGTCTTGGTCACCAACCGCATCGGATAAAGCCCGGGCTGGGTCTCGGCGGGGACCTCCAATTCCAACTCGACCTTTTTGTCGTCCAATGGCTTGAGCGACAGAACATTGATCCCTGGATTGTCCAAGATCAACTGATGCCCGTCGCCAAGCCGCACGCCCTGCAACACGACCTTTTGCGTTGTTCCCCGCTGCATCCCGCGGGGACTCGAACTGGTAATCTCAGGGCGGTAAGCCTGAGCCACCGTGGCAATCCCAAAGACTGCAAAACAAACGGCCGTAACGATAAGGTTCTGTCGCATTTCAGGCTGGGGCGTGCGAGGAAATGTTGCGTAAAACCGCGTGTCGTCGTGCCGGGAAAAGGGTCACCAAGGTGCAGAGCACCGACGGGCGCTGGCGGCAATTGGTACCTGCCCTCCACTGTCCCCGGGCCGAAGCACCCGGTCGGACCCAAAACCGAACTTGGACGCAACGCTAGGCGACGATGTCAGTCAACACCTTTCCACCGTCGACAATCTCGATCGGGCGATCGCCAGGAGCCATCAACTCTTTGTCCGCAACGATACCCAACTGGTGATACATCGTGGTGGCCAAATCTGCCGGAGTGACCGGGTCAAACTCTGGTTCCGATGCGGTCGCGTTGGAGGCGCCGTAAACGACCCCCCCTTTGATCCCACCACCGGCGAGCATCACGCTGAACACCTTCGGATAGTGATCACGCCCGGCATCCTTATTGATCTTGGGGGTGCGACCGAACTCGCTGCTGACCATGACCAACGTCGATTCCAACAAGCCACGTTGCTCGAGGTCCAGGATCAATTGCGACAAAGCCTGGTCCAATGGCGGCATCGTTCGACGCATCGCATCGGTAATACCGCGGTGCATGTCCCATCCGCCGTAGGTCAGCGTGACCAACCGGCAGCCAGCTTCAACCAGCCGACGGGCCATCAACAATCGCTGACCGGCCTGGTTCATGCCGTACGCGTCGCGGATCTTCTTGTCTTCTTTTTTCAGATCGAATGCCGATTTCGCCTCGGTCGATCCGAGCAGGCTGTAGGCACGCTCGTAGAACGTGTTCATCGCCGTAACGCTGTCCGCATTGGTGAGCGAACTGAACTTCTTGTTGACCACGTCGAGGGCGGCCTGACGTCGGGTGAAGCGATCTTCATCCATACCGTTGTAGAGATCCAGATCACGCACCTTGAAGCTGCCCGAGGCAGGATCGCTTCCCAGCGAGAAGGGCCCATAAGAGGAACTGAGATATCCAGTTCCGGCAAACTCGTTGGGTTGGTTGGGAATGCAGACGTACGGCGGCAAATTGTTTCGCGGCCCATACTCATGGCTGACGACCGCACCGAAACTGGGATATTTCAACGCGGGGCTTGGCTTGTATCCGGTGAACATGTTGTGGGTGCCACGCTCGTGCGCCGCCTCCCCGTGAGTCATTGAACGAATCACGCAGAGTCGGTCTGCGATCCCGGCCAACTTCGGAACCGATTCCGCAAAGATCTCGCCGGTATTCGTCTTCACCGGCTTCATCTCACCTCGATACTCCAAGGGACTGAATGGCTTAGGGTCCCAAGTTTCTTGATGAGCCATACCTCCCGGGAGGTAAATATGAATAACGCTCTGAGCCTTCGCCTCGATGAAATCATAGTGCTTCTGCTCGGCCGCGGCCTTCTGCATCCACATCAACTGCGGCAATGAAATGCCAAGACCACCGAACGTACCGGCTGCAAGGAAACCACGACGACTAAACGGATTGCCCTGACAACGCATTGCTGATTTCTCCCGTGAGGATGTCTTAACGGTCGAGGTTGTGGGTTCTTATTAACGATGCCGATCTCGAGAACGTACTCGAACATCGACCCAATCAACTGCTGGAACTTGCAACTGCTGGAACTTGTGACACCGAACGTCCAACCGTTTCACCGCCAACAAAACTGGCCTGGAAGGCCACGGATTTTGCTGTGGGGCGCAGGACAACTCGCGGCAAGTGGCAAGTTCTTTTTCTAGGCGGGACCTTGACGATCCGGTGTCGACAAGGTGGTAAGGGGGGAAGTCTCTGAACTAGTCTAATCCGGTTCACCGGATCGAACAGCCTATTTTGACCGCAGAACCTAGAGGATGACAAGCTCCTGGTCAAGCAACCGGAGGCTCGGGACCGGGAACGGCGGGCACGAAACGGACCAGAAGGTGCACGCCCGTACACCACGGGAAAGCGAGGAAAGCCGCTTCGCTTTTCTCACTTCCCCCTGGCGTTTCGATGCTGCGTTTCGATGCTGCGTATCGATGCTCGAAAGGTCCAGCTCCAAGACGGGGACCGGGGCGAAGGGGCCCGCCAGCCCCAGTGGGCCAGACTATTGCTCGAGCGTGATCGGCTCAACTGCCGCCAGCATCTTCTTTCGGATCGCCCGCGTAACCGGCTTCAACGTCGACGCATTTGTCGAACGGACCACGTTTCGGCGACGATGCCACAACGTGGCCGGACACAAGAACGCCAAGAGCATCCAACTTGATGGCTCCGGAACCGTGCTGACCGGCGAATCTCCCCACGTCATCTCGATCTGATCGAGTGACCATTCGTCTCGGCTCCCTCGACCGCCGACGTCGTCCATCCACCACTGCAGGAAGATTGATGAACCCTCAGCCAGGTTCAAAGCAGAAAGGACGGTTGCTCGGCCAACGGCTTCCCAGCCCGCATTGGTATCGGCCTCCAAAGCGGTCGCGATGCTCAGTCGATCCAAGGTCTCGTAGTTCTCGTCGTCCATCGAATAGGCGAACCGAATCGAACTTGAACGGTCTCCGTTATTGAGGAGCCAAATGTCGTAGTCAAGTTCAAGCCGATCGACGACCGCGCCCGTCGCATTGGTGACCATCAGTGTCGCCGCTCCAGGCGTCAGATCGGATCCGATCGGCTGGAATCCGAGCGTCCAGTTTGGCTCGCCGGACGACGCGACGTTGAATCCATAGACGCCACCCGTTGTCACGCCGCCCGACGACGGACCGCGAGCAAAGTCCCCGCTATCATGCGTGCCCCCAAACCTTCCCGGTCCATCGCTCAAACCGGAGATCCGCCAATGATTCGAATCGAGTTGCGATGCCATCGGATTCGGCATCAAGCCGCGTCCTCGAAAAGCATCGAAGTCGATTCGGAAAGGTGTACCGATGGTCGAAACCATCAAGCCGCCCAATGCAGGCGCCGCGTCGACGAGCAGCAGAGAAGCGAACAAACCGACAGACAGAGAGTGCTGACAAATACCCATCTTGTGCCCCATGTGGTATTGGTGTCGCGAAAGAACGATTAGAGGATGATAAAGATACGCATCTTGACGGCGTTTTCAATAGCCGAAGTCGGTCTTCTTCGGCAACCAAAACAAATTACCGACACAAATTGAATCGAAGCAAAAACGGCGGAATGTTGAATGCTTGCAATTCATGGCAAAGCCATCTGAGTGCGAGAGCATGCCGCTTGAGACAAAAGAGGGAGTTGACGAACATCGCCATTGAGAGGACACGCTTCCGAGGGTTTCAGCTCTACTTCGAGAATGAAAGGGCCACCGAATCGATGCTCCGCGCGGTCGATGAGTTTCCATCATTCTTTCAGCCCGCCGGATCGTCGCCATTGATCATCGACGGCGGGGCCAACATTGGGGTGTCGATTTTGGAATGGAAGACTCGCTGGCCGATGTCTCGCGTGATCTGCTTCGAACCGGACCCGTTTACGTTTGAGCTCTTGCGGATGAACGTGGAGCGGAACGATCTTCCGGGGGTCGAATGCATTCAGGCGGCGTTGACCGATTACGAGGGGACCGCGGTCCTACACGGTGACGTTGGTCGCGGCTCCGACGCGCGGGGCAATTCGGTTCAAGCGGCGTGGGGAAAACGAGTCGCCTCGGATTGTGTGGAGGTTCCCTGCACGCGTTTGGCTCCTTACCTGAGGCGAGAGCCCGTGGCGTTCCTTAAACTCGACATTGAGGGAGCCGAGGAGGCCGTCCTCAAGGATTCAGCCGACGACCTGCAAGCGGTCGAAGCGGCCTACGTGGAGGTTCACGAAACCAATGCAATGGCGGCTAGCAATTCTCTCCTTCGAATTCAGACGATCCTTCGCAAGGCAGGCTTTGAGGTTGAAACAGAAGCCAGGTTTGCCCGTCATGCACTTCCCTCACATCACCGTCAGTGGCAACGTCGGGTTGGTGCCCGGCAATCGCAACTGCTCTGTTGGCGTGAAGCCACGCGCGAGTGACGCGAAAAATCAAGCAGTCTCGGCAGAAGGGCTCAAACGCCAAGAGACACCAATGGACCTTCGGACGCTCTTCGCGATTGGTGTCAGCCCTTCTTTCCTGTGGCTATTGCTGTCGCTTCCTGTTTGCCAAGCACGCGTTGGGACCACGATGGTGCCCGGCAAACTGTGATTTCCGCTTGCGGGCCTGCTATACTTTCGGACCGGACGCATCGCTTTTCGAACTGCGCTTCTCGCTACCGGCCACGGCTGTGCCAGCTTATCAATTCCTCAAACCGCCAGCCAAATCAGGCGACCTCGGTCAACTCGGTCACTATCGAGTGATTGACGAGCTGGGAAGAGGCGGGATGGGGTATGTCTTTTCCGGTGAAGACTCCAGACTTAAGCGGCCGGTCGCCTTGAAAGTGATGAACCAGCGGGTCGCCGACACGCCTCACAGCCGTCGTCGTTTCTTGCACGAAGCCAGAGCGATGGCGGCGGTGCATCACGACAATGTCGCAACCATTTTTGAAGTCGCCGAGTGCAATGGCACGCCCTTCATGGCAATGGAACTGCTGCGGGGGTCAACGCTTGAAGAGTGCAATGCCAAAGGCGTTGCCTTTGACTACGAAGAGATTATCCGATTCACACGAGAAATATGCAAAGGACTCAACGCCGCCCATGCAAAGGGGATCGTGCATCGCGACATCAAGCCCGCCAACATCTGGATTGAGGAGGACACGAAACGGGTCAAGATCTTGGACTTTGGTCTCGCCTTAGCCTCTTCACCAATCGACCAACTGTCCGCTCGCGGCGCCGTCGTCGGAACTCCGGGTTACTTGTCCCCGGAACAGGCACGATCCGACCCATTGGACGATCGAAGCGATCTCTACAGTCTGGGTGTTGTGCTCTACGAACTGTGCACCGGAAGGTTGCCACACGAAGGGAAATCCGTTCCCCAGCAATTGATCGCGATCCTGGCGCAAAGGCCCGTGCCGATCGGCGAGCTCAATCCGGCGATACCGGCTCCCCTGTGTGAACTCATTCATCATCTGCTGCGCAAGGAACCTCGTTTGCGGCCTGCTTCGGCTGCAAGTCTGCTTGAACAACTCGATCAAGTTGAAACCCAATGCCACGTGAAGAGCGAAGTGGCGCAGGCAATCGACAACTTGCAGGCGGGTTTGCAAGAAGTGGTCAAGAAGCAATCCAACGACTCCTTCTTTGACAGTGAGCCGATCTCTGACGCGACCGACGACCCGCTGGCTCTACCTTCGAATGAATCGGGGGCGGTCGTTCTTCATCAAGCGCCGGCCTCCGTGGCGTCCGCGCCAAGCGTGGCGAACTCGCAACCCTTGGGCATTGCATGGCAGAAGTATTGGCCGTTGGCGACGGCCGGATTGATTGCCTTATTTGGACTGCTGTCGTTAACGTTCTATTTGTTGGGGGCAAGCTTCGGTCGTTCGTCCGCTCCGGTTATCGCTGATGCCAAGCCTCAACCTTCTTCCTCGCTTCCCTCCCCTTCGTCGACCGCCTCGTCCGATCCTTCACCGATTGATCCTTCTTCATCAATTGATCCAAGATCGATGGAGCGTTCATCCATTGAGCCCACTGACCAGGAAACCTCGCAGGCTTTCGACCCGCCAAATACGAGGCCCGGCTCGAATCCGACGGCGCAAGTCACTCGCCGGCCGGATTGGCAGGGCAACGAACGTGGCCCCGCCGAGCAGCCCGTGCCGACAACGCGACCGGACGATTCGCCGACGATGCCGCGGTCGACGAAATCCCAGCTCGCCTCGGCGGGCCGTCCGTCAACGATTCCCGCTACGCTTCCCATGACGGGGCGTTCAGATTCACGCACCCATCCCCCTTCCTCGAGTCGTCGTGCCCAGACCGCAAGGGCTCCCGAAGCAACGCCATCGCCCCGGATGAAGTGGCATACGATCTCGACGGCCGATGGCGTGGGCGCCGATGCGATGGTCCAGAAGGGCTCAAGTGATCGCTTTGGTTCCAATCCAAGCATCGGCGTTCGCACGCGCGGCGGGAAAGAAACCAACCACAGTTACCTCCGCTTTGATTTGTCGAGCATTGGTGAAACTCGCCGATGGACCGCCGCCGCGGAACTGGTGCTGACTGGCGTCGAATCGGAACGACCGGTCGGAGCGACCCTCCGAGTCTTTGTGGTGGATCCGATGCCGTGGCCCGAAGATCGACTCAATTGGCAGCTTTCGCCGTCATCAAAGGGGCTCGACTCGCTGCCGCTGGTTGCTGAGGTCACGATCGATGATCGGGCGGACCCGAGAGACGGGCGCCCGAATGTCATTCGAATCGCCTCGGCGAGGCTTGCTCGAGCGATCGCGAGGGCGGATCGAGGCACCCTCACGTTGGTGCTGACAGGGTCGAGCGGAGACGATTCGACATTGCGTCTGGTCAGCCGAGAACACTCGGCATCGGCCGCACCCAAACTTCTCATCCAGAGTCCCGCTGGTCCGCCCCAGTCGACTCGCGGAGAGTTTCGCAGCCGCCGCTGAGCTGCGTCCAAGTCGTGGCGGACAATCGAGTGCAAAAAACTCGACCTCGATCTTCTAAGGAACTGTCCCCAGCGTCGTTCTATTATCCGCGGGGCGCGGGACACACACCCAGCTGGTTAGCGAGTTGCCATGAGTTCATCAAGCAACCTGTCGGACGAAGCTTGGCTAAGCCACGTGTTCGAGCAATATCGGCGACCGTTGCTTGGTTATGCCATGCACCTGATGGGCGACAACGATCGCGCCGGTGATGTGGTCCAGGACACGTTCGTTCGTCTCTGTGCTCAGCCGCGTTCACAAATCGAAGACCGAGTGCGAGCCTGGCTCTACGCCGTGTGCCGCAACCGGGCGCTCGACGTCCTGAAGAAGGAGAATCGAATGAAAGCCCTGGACGACAACGCTCCATCGCCTGCCAGCGGCGAAGCGGATCCCCAGCGGGCGGCCGAGAAGCGAGAGGCCGCTGACCAAGCTGATTCGCTGATCGACGGATTACCCGCTCGACAACAGGAAGTCATCCGGCTGAAAGTCGAGAGCGGCCTGAGCTATCGCGAGATCAGCGACCTAACCGGTCTAAGCGTCAGCAACGTTGGCTACCTGCTGCACACGGGCCTGAAGTCGATCCGCACACGACTCGCCACGATCGACTAGCCCCTCGGACCCTCGCGACAAGAAGGTCCCCTTACCCCAAGCGGATGCGATCCGCCGACCGAAACGTTTCCGAAAACAGCATTCAGGGTGAACAGGAACGATGAGCCAAACGAATGATGACCCACGCGTCACCGCCTATGTCTTTGGCGAGCTCACGCCCCAGCAAACCGCAGCCTTCGAGCAGGAACTGAAACAGTCTCCGGAACTGGCCGGCGAGGTTGCCGCCGTCCGAGATGCGGTCACGGCGCTGCGATCCGAATTTGAACTGCACCGTCGAGACGTCTCGCCAACGCAACGCCGAGCCGTCGAGACCGCCATTGAGCAACGTGCCGAACCAACCGCGACGGTCGTTCGTCCGGCATCGGATCGATCGGCAAGCGGCACCACCAATCGCTCCGGAATACTCGCCGTCCTGGCCGCCAGCGTCCTCTTGGCTGCCGCGATGAGCTATCCCTATTGGTCTTCACGCAATGCAACCGAAATCTCGATGAACCAACCGCAGTCAACCGACCCGAGCCTGGCGGACAAACGGGAAGGTCGGATGAGGGAGGCCGCGACCGCAACGAGCGAAACCGATGCGGCGAACCAGGTCGTCGAGAGATTGCAGCGAGAATCGGGTGCCAAAGGACTGGCCGCGCCGACTGCAGCGATCACACCCGCGGATGTGGATGCTATCGAAGCACCCTTCGCGGAGATGGAAGAAACCGGCGGCTACGACGCATCCGAAGCCTTGGGGATGAACGCCGGCGAGGAGTTCGAGATGCAGATGAATGACGATCTGTACGGCGCGATGCCCGCACCCACGGAATCTTCGGGCGCCGAGCCACCGGGCGGGGAACCCTCGGGAATCGGGGGCCGATCACGTCGCAGCGAAATGATGATGGATGAAATGAGTTTGGGCGGAATGATGATGAACGGAGAGGAACCGGCGCCAATGATGATGGACATGGATCACGACGGCATGATGATGGGCATGGCGGGCGGCAGCCAAGGGGCGTCGCGAGGCACCTCGC
>JARFQX010000684.1 GCA_029287555.1 Rubripirellula sp.
GCCATGCAGATAGCGGCCACTGCCGAAACGCAAAGCGCGAAGATGGCCGCGCGAAAAGCGCCGCGGCGGTCTCCCCGCCCCATGCGGATGTTGTAAATGGCCAAAATTCCCGCCACGATCAATAGGGCGTTTGCGCAACCAACCATCGTCGAGTAATCGGCTTCAACTCGGTTCACCCGCGGTACTATCATTTCGAATTCAGTACTGCTCGGATCCGTCTGCTCGAATTCTGCTGCCGTGAAGGCTTCGTAATAAACCGGTCTTTGTCGAAACGCCGCAGCCACCACGTAAACTTCTTGCTCAGTGCGTTCGTCGACTCCGCGCCAGACCCGAACTGCATCGCTTGCGTCCGGCGTCGTGCGAATCTTGCCGGGGATCCATTCCAAGAGTGCCCCATCGGAATCGCTGAGCCCGGCGTTTGTTTGAAGCTCAGCGCCGCCAAGCATGTAGCCGGTCGTTTCTTGTGGAAACCAAGTCGTCCATGGCAAACCATTGGGATCGGTTACTTCCGCAACGTTCGACACTTCCACCGGTGGGATCGCTCGAAAGAATCGGAGTTGTCCCCCCGCGGTGAGCTTGAGGCCCAGCTCACCCGGAACCTGCCAGGCGGGCAACTGAAAAGTCGCGCGTCCATAAACGTCGAGCGCGTTCTCTTCGTAGAGGCTCAAGTGGTTCAGCGTGCTGTCGCTGCGTTGCCGGTACCAGAACCGGAGATCGCTCTGGCCCGGGCTCGAGGAATCCGCAAAGTCATAGGCGGTGTCAAGAGGATTGTCGTCATACCCCAGGTCATCGCGCACAATTCGCGTCGCAATATCATGCAGGACGACCAAAGGCTTGACCACGCCATCGCCGGAAACATAACGCCTCGGCCCCGCGATCCAAGCGATCAAGATCAGGCTGGTCACCACCCCAAAGAGAAGCAAGAGAGCCACGCGCGGTCGGAGGCTCGTGTACGCGCCCGATGCCGCCACCATTTCCGGTGAAGGCGTTTCCCCCGCCGCAAGCGCCGCGGCGAGGGGATCTCCGCCAGGCAGTGAAGCCGCAACCGCTCGTGCGTGATTGGGCCGATCCGAAGGTTCCTTCTCCAGGCAACGAAGAATGGCCCGCTCGGTGACGGGATCCATGTCGTCAACGAGGCCCGACGGCTGGGAAGGGGATGATTGCTCGTGCTGCTGCAACAAGTCGGGGATCGAACTGGTCTTGTGTACTGCTTCGCCGGTAAACAGCTCGTACAGAATGAGCCCCAGGGAATAGAGGTCGCTTTGGATCGTTGCCTGGCCTCGGGACAACTGTTCCGGAGCCATGTAGGCGGGTGTGCCTGCTACCTCGCGGGAATCTCCGTCACTGGCAAGTTTGGCAAGACCAAAGTCCGTAATCCGCACCTGGCCACGGCCATCGATCATGATGTTGGCCGGTTTCAGGTCGCGGTGCAGCACCCCTTTGTCATGCGCGGCAGCCAATCCCGCGCAGAGTTGCTGGGCGATCTGAACGCCCTTGTCCTTTGGCAATCGCCCGATGCGACGTAGCAAAATCCTGAGATCTTCGCCATCGATGTACTCCATCGACAGGAATTGTTGGCCGTCGACTTCACCAATGTCATAGACTCGGCAGACATTCGGATGGCTGACTTGTCTCGTCAGCCGGACCTCACTGTGAAAGTACTCCAGCCGTTTCGGATCCTTGGCGAGATCTTTCGGCAAGAACTTCAAGGCAACCGTGTGTCCCAGTTTCAGATCGTCAGCCCGGTAGACTTCTCCCATGCCGCCGCGGCCGATTAGCGAAACGATTCGATATCGGTCGACGATCTTCGTTCCGGGCAGGAAGCGACCGTGCTGCGAGATCTGCGAGATATCGCTGCGCGACCTATCGACCTGTTCTTCACGTGGCGACGGCGTCAACTGACATGCGACGGTCGCCGAGAGATCAGGAGCCAGCGCAGCGCCGCATTCCGAGCAGAAATTGCTCGACTCGATTTGCTTGGCGTTGCACGACGGGCAGCGGATCATAAGGCATGAATTCTAGCCTCATGGGACGTCGCTGTCTGTCGATTTCGCGAAAGGGGTTCCTGAGTCACTTCGGGCTGGTCGATCGAATACGCGAGCCCCGTTACGAATCCGCCGCAAGCTTGTTGTCAATGATCGCCCGCCCATCGCCCGGAGGAACGCGTATAATGGCGGCGGTTTGATGGGGCATCGATCGGTACTGATCAGGAACATCCTATGAGTTTACGCCCCGTTCTTTGCGCTGGCCTGTTGTGTGGCTGGCTTGCCCCGAATCAAGCCTTGGCGGATTGGACCACTTATCTCAACGGGAACGATCGGGCGGGATTCACCACCGAGCGGTTGGATCCATCGCTGAGGCCCGCCTGGATTCTTCGTGCTCCAGCCAAGCCCGAAAAGGCGTGGTCGGGTCCCCGTTCGACACCGATTGAAGGTCACGAAATGCGCCATCGCGTCGACTTTGATGACGCGATGCAGGTCGCGATTTCAGGTGGTCGCGTTTTCTACGGCAGCAGCGTGGATCATCACCTGTACTGCGTGGATGCAAACACCGGGGAATCGATCTGGAGTTACTACACCGAAGGCCCCATCCGTCTGGCTCCGACTCTCGCTCACGGCAACGTTTACTTCGGTTCCGATGACGGTTTTGTGTACTGCTTGAACCAGAACGATGGTCAACTCGTTTGGAAGATGCGCGTGGGACCCCGCGATGACTTGCTGCTGGCGCGAGGTGAAATGATTTCTCGATGGCCGGTCCGAACGGGTGTGCTGATCGATGGCGAAATCGCTTACTTCGGGGCTGGCGTTTTCCCTCACGAGAACATCTATCTCTGTGCCGTCCGCGCGAAAGACGGCGAGATTGTCTGGCGAAACGATGCTATCAGTCAGCGGAATGCGGGGCGGAATGATTTGTCACCGCAAGGCTACTTGTTGGCCAACGAAGAGTTCCTTTACGTGCCTTCCGGGCGATCGCTGCCGGTCGCGGTCTCGAAACAGTCTGGCGAGATTGTGTTTCAGCGAAGCTATTCCTGGCGGACGACAGCCGGCGGCGTGGTTGGCGGAACCAAAGCCCTGCTGGGAGACGGACAGGTCTATGCCGGAGGCCCCCACCATTTTCTGGCGATGGATCAGAAGACGGGAGACGTGGGCGAAGCTTACATTGACGGTCGGCAGATGGTTTTGGCTGGCGAGCTCGCCTATTTGATGGATGGCGAGCGAATCTTTGCGGTGAATCGGACCGAACATGCTCGGGCGAGCCAGGAAAAACAGGAGTGGTTTCTCAAGGCGCGCGAGGCGCGGGCTGATCAAGAGAAGGTGGCCGAAGCGCGTCGCAAAATGGACGAGTTCACTCAAGTCGGCATCCTCTGGGAATACGACAGTGACTTCGACGACGTGCTGATCGCGACCGAGAATCTTGTCATCGCGGGTGGTCAGAACCATGTGGTGGCTTTGGATCGGGCGAGCGGCCAGCCTGTTTGGGAGTACGACGTTGATGGAAATGTACGCGGGCTCGCCGTTGATGACGGTTTGCTGACCGTGAGCACCGACATGGGAACGATCTACGCGTTTCGCAGTGACGTCGAAACAACGGAGCCGATCGTCGCTAGTAAAGGAATCCTCCAATCGCCGTTTCCACGCGATTCGTTGACCGACATGTACGAAGCGGCCGCTCGGGAGATCATCGAGCGAAGTGGTCAATCCACTGGGTACTGCCTCGTTGTCGGAAGTGAGCAGGGACGTCTGGCTTATGAGCTTGCGCGGCAGAGCGAGTTGCAGGTGATTGGTGTGGAGCCAGATCCGGAAAAAGCGGCTGCATCTCGTGAAACGCTCACGCAAGCCGGAATGCACGGGACACGCGTCACGATTTTTTGTCGTTCCCTCGATGAGTTGCCATTTTCAAACTATTTCGCGAACTTAATTGTCTCCGATTCGATGCTCTTGACCGGCGAACTGCCCGGTCCACCGGATCGACTTGCCCGCCACCTCAAGCCGTGCGGGGGCGTCGCGATCGTCGGTCAACCCCAGGGCTTTTCATCGGATTTGAAGACTTCGCCCTCCGATGAAATCGCTGCCTGGTTCTCCCAGTGGCTCGGTCAGGACGAAGGGGAACTGGTCACCGCATCGCCCTGGTTCTTGCTCCGCCGCGGGAAGCTGGCCGGCGCGGGGAATTGGTCGCACCAGTATGGCAACGTTGCCAACACCTCGTCGGTCAAGGATTACCGCGTCCGCGACGGTTTGGGGGTGCTGTGGTACGGCGATCCGGGGCCCAGCGCAATGATCAACCGTCACGAAGCGGCCGGCGCCCCGCTGTCGACCAACGGACGTATGTTCATTCAGGGGACGGACCGCTTGATGGCGTACGACGCGTACAACGGGAATTTGCTTTGGGAGCGGGAGAACCCAGGTGCGATTCGTACGGGGGTGTTTAATAACCGGGAAACGCACAACCTGGCGGCCAGTGACGACGCGCTGTACGTCGCCATTCACGATGAGTGCCTGGCCCTCGATGGGGCGACCGGAGAATTGAAGGCAACTTACAAGACCCCCGAGACGGCCGATGGGATTGAACGCGCCTGGGCGTACGTTGCCTACGATAGGGACCAACTCTTTGGGACCAGTACCATTCGCGAAGAGCTCGAGGCCAGAATGCGTCGACGCGGATTGACCGTCAGCAGCCAAACGGATGCAGTCTTCGCGGTTGATACTCGCAGCGGGAATCGCATGTGGACCTACCGTGGTGAGAACATTCTTCACACCACGATTGCGATCGGTCCCGAACGGGTTTACTTCATTGACAGCTCGATCAGCCCGGAAGAGCGGATGAAGTTCTACTTGCAGGACAAAGGAGATCTGAAGAAGCTCGAGGGCGAAGCGGAGGCCCAGGCGGAAGCCGAAGCCAAGGCGTACGACATTCGATTGGCTGTTGCATTGGATCGTCGCACGGGCGAGAAGGTCTGGGAGAAGCCGGTTGACGTGACGGACACAACGAACGTCAGTGCCGGTGGCGGCAGTCTGACTTTGATGGTTGCCGACGGTCACGTCGTTCTGTGCGGTGCCAACGCGAATGGTCACTACTGGAAGCAATTCCTGGCAGGCGAATTCGATCGCCGCAAGCTCGTGGTGCTCGATGCTGCCGACGGCACCGAGTTGTGGTCGAAGAATGCGAATTACATGAATCGTCCGGCCGTGATCGGCAATGAGATCTTTGCCGAGCCGTGGGCGTTTGATTTGCACACCGGCGAAGCGAAAAAACGGCCGCATCCCTTGACCGGAACGGAAAGCGAGTGGCGATTCAGCCGACCGGGTCACCACTGCGGCGTGATCACGGCAACACCGAACATGATGTTCTTCCGATCCGACTTCATCGGCTACTACGACTTGTACCGGGATAGCGGGACCAGGCACTTTGCCGGTCAGCGCCTGGGCTGCTGGATCAATGCGATTCCCGGCAACGGATTGGTCATGATTCCCGAAGCGAGTGCCGGGTGTGTTTGCCAGTTTTCCATCGCTTCAACCGTCGTCATGGAACCCAAGGCAGAGAATCGGTCTTGGGGTATCTTCAGTGCGGTTGGACCGTCCACGCCCGTCAAGAGAATCGGGATCAATTTCGGCGCCCCCGGCGACCGCAAGGACTTGTCGGGGCTGGAATGGTTTGGCTATCCGCGTCCGCAGACGCGCAACCGTCTCGAGTTTGTCTTCGACTTGAAACCTGCGGTTGCCGAGGGTGGAGGCTGGTTTAGCCGGAACGTGGAGTCACTCGATTTGGATACGGTGGAAACACCTTGGCTATACGCTTCAGGTGGGCGCGGAATCAAGCGTTTCGAGATTCCGCTGCTGGGAAAAGATGACCCACCTTCGACCTACGACGTCAAGCTGTACTTCGTCAATTTGGAAGAAGACGAGGTGCCCACCTTCGATATCCGACTGCAAGGGAAGTTAGTACAAAGCGGAGTCGTGCAGGGAGGTCACTCCCGAGGTCCGGATCGTGTGCAAACGATCGATTTCGCGGAGATCGCCGTTGAGGACAAGCTGGTTTGTGAATTCGAGTTCTCCGACCCGTCGAGGCCGCCTGTTATCTCGGCGATAGAGGTCATTCGTAGCGATCCGTAAGCGAACGCTTTGCCATCGCGACAAGGGAAGAGGCGTTGGAGACAAGCCTGTTCTCACCCGATTTTCACGTGAGACCCGCAGGCTGACCCCGACGGTTGATCGGGCGTACTGGATCACAATTCCGAGCCCAAGTGGCGTATTCCAGCTAGTCGTACTCAGGCGGTTTCATGTCATCGGTGTTCTCGAAAACGCTGCAGTGGTTCACCGTGCGTTTCAATCCCGATGTCGAAGATCGGTCGTTCTTGGATCGTGCGCAGCGGCAATCTTGCGATGGACTCGACGTGCGAGTCGCGGTGCTGAGCGACCGTGAAAGTCGACGTCACTTCGGTGTTCATCTTTCGCGGCGAGGCCTGCAGGCGGTCTGGATCCAGTGCGGAAACGGTTTCGACCATCCGGTCCGGCTCGATTTCTACAGCTTTGACACGGACTACTACACTCCGCTCGAAGCCGCCTACGTGTGCCATTTTTCCGTGGG
>JARFQX010000699.1 GCA_029287555.1 Rubripirellula sp.
CTCCGGTCCAGGTGACGATCTATAGCGAGGGGGCGAAGGCCACCAACCGGATCACGATCGACGAATGCAAGCTTGGCTACGTCAGCATGGAGATCGATCTGAACAACCGGCACCGCGTGTGGGTTGAGGTCCAGAATTACAAGAACGACGACGATGACTGGGTGATCAAGCCCGGCATGCGTGCTGAGATTGTGATCCCCGCCCGCGGCGTGTTTTAGGCCCAGGAGCCCTGAGCTAGTGGCCGATCACGGGCACGGCCGACAACGCGTTGACTCCTCCGCTGAATACTCCGCTTGATTTGACGACCCACCGCTGATGCCGACCCTTGCTGAATCTCTCGTTAGCAGCTCTTCCCGGCCGCTGACGGTGCGCAAACGACCCGACTTGTCGGCCAATCGCCAGCGGTACCAGGGCACCGGGTATTGGGTGGTCAAGGAGCCGGTCGGTCTGCAGTACTTCCGTTTCCACGACGAGGAGTACTTCATCCTCAACATGCTCGATGGCCACGTCAGTTTGCAGCAGATCAAGGATGGATTCGAGCAGCGGTTCGCTCCGCAGAAGATCACCTTTGGCGACTTGCAGCAGTTCATCGGCATGTTGCACCGCAGCGGACTGGTGATCAGCAATTCGCCGGGCCAAGGGAAGGCGCTTCGTGAGCGCGGTCGCAAGAAGAAGAACAAAGAGACGTTGGGGAAGTTCGCGAACGTGTTCGCGCTGCGTTATCGCGGATTCGACCCCGAGCGGATTCTCAACGCTCTGCTCCCCTGGTTCGGTTGGTTATTCACCGTCCCGGCTTTGATCTTCTTCGTGCTACTTTTCCTGTGCGCCTCGCTGCTGCTGGCCAGCCAGTACGAAACGGTGTACGCGCGGTTGCCGACGTTCCAGCAGTTCTTCGCCGCGGATCGCTGGTTGATCCTGGCCGCGACGATGGCCGTGGTCAAGGTATTGCATGAGTTCGGTCACGGCTTGAGCTGCAAGAAATTTGGCGGCGAATGCCACGAAATCGGCTTCATGTTGCTGGTGTTCACCCCTTGCTTGTACTGCAACGTTTCCGATTCGTGGATGCTGCCGAACAAATGGAAACGTGTTTGGATCGGTGCGGCGGGGATCTACGTGGAAATGATCCTGGCGTCGATCGCTGCGTTTATCTGGTGGTTCACCGAGCAGGGAACGGTGATCAACGATCTCTGTTTGAACATGATGTTCTTGAACGTCGTCAGCACCGTGTTGGTCAATGGAAATCCGCTGCTGCGATTCGACGGCTATTACATCTTGATGGACGCGTTGGAAATCCCCAACCTTCGCCAGAAGAGCACCGAAGTCCTGAAGCGATGGTTCCAACAAACCTGCCTGGGACTCGAGCTTCAAGATGATCCGTTCCTGCCGACTCGAGGTCGATTCATGTTCGGCCTGTTTACGATTGCCAGCGTGATCTATCGCTGGGTGGTCGTCTTTTCCATTTGTTGGTTTGTGATCAAAGTGTTGGAGCCCTACGGATTGCAGGCGATCGGACGGATGGTTGCCGTGATCGGGTTCTCCGGCTTGATCGCGCAGCCGGTGATTCAAACGTGGAAGTTTTGCCGCACCCCCGGGAGGTTGTCGAAAGTGAAACGCACCCCGCTACTGATCACGCTGGGGATTTTTACCGCGGTGATTGCTGCCGTTTGTTACATCCCCCTGCCGCATCATATTGATTGCGCCTTTGAGGTTCGGCCCAGCCAGGCGGGAGCTGTCTACGCGGGAACGCCTGGTCGAATCGAATGGGCGATCGATCCCAAGACGCGGGTGAAGGAGGGCGACCCCATCGTCAAGCTGAAGAATCCCGACCTGGAAATTCGCCTGGCGGAATTAAAGGGCGAGGAAGAGGTCGCCGAAGTCCAATTGCGTAACCTTGCTTATCGAAGTCGTACCGACAAGTCGCTCAGCGCCCAGATCGATACCCAGGAAGAACTCCTCGAATCGATCCAGTCGCTGCGCGAGAAAACGGAAGAGGAGATCGATCGCCTCACGGTGCGGGCCAAACGCGACGGATGGGTGATCTCGCCACCTCAGCGGGCTCCTCAGGATACCCAGGACGGTCGCTTGCCCGGATGGACAGGCTCGCCGCTGGAGCCGAGGAACCGCGGTGCGCTGTTGACCGCGGACGACGTGATCTGCGAAATCGGCACTCCCGAAGCTTTCGAGGCTGCCCTGATTATTGACCAGGGCGATGTTCAGTTGGTGCGAGTGGGCCAACCGGTCGAATTGAAGTTCGACTCGCGGCGTTTAGAAACCTTCAGCGGAATGATTACCGAAAAATCCAACGAGCCGCTCAATTCGGCGACAATGTCGATGTCGAGTCAGACCGGCGGCGACCTGCAAACGGAAATCGATCCGAAGACCGGTGCGATCAAACCCCGAAACGTTTCCTACCAGGCACGCGTCCCAATTCAGGTCGAAGATGTCCCAATTCGACCCGGCTACCGAGGTTCCGCCAAGATCCATGTGGATCCGATGTCGCTAGGGGGCCGGCTGTGGCGAGTGATCGCCAAGACCTTCAACTTCGAACTGTGATTGAACTGCAAACTGCGTAGCCTTCGCTTTTTAACAAGTTGGTGTTTCCAACCCAAGCATTTAACCCGATCATGATTGTCTCAAGTTTGCAGCCTGGTTACCGATCGTTACGATACGGGCTGAGCTGCGATCAGGTGTGGAAGCGGGCAGCACCGCTGGACGATCGACTTTGCCCTCGCGGACTCGTTTCCGAGTTCCCTACTTTTGTCCCCTAGTTTTGTATCGTGTGATGCCTTGTCCGCGTGACGAAGGATTGCTCGACAGACACCTCAAACCTTTCGGAGAAACCATCCATGGCAGACACCAAGAGCACCGACGCTGGGAAGCCAGAAGCGGCCGCTGCACCCGCCGCCGCCGAGCAGGCCCAGACTCAAGCCCAACAGCCGGTCCAAGTGCAAGTGGAGGACGATAAAGCCGTCGCTACCTACGCGAATTTCTGTCGCGTCACGGGTTC
>JARFQX010000739.1 GCA_029287555.1 Rubripirellula sp.
CCCCCCCCCCCCCCCCCTATTTAATGATACGCCGACCCCCGAGATCTCCACTCTCACGCGTTCGTCGGCAGCGTCAGATGTGTATAAGAGACAGAGCTTGGTCATCATCGCGGCCAAGTCCGCGGTCGGTTTCGCCAAGTACCAGCACTATTTAGTGAACCATGAGTTATCGGTCGACTTTCAGACGATCGTGATCTTCACCGTGATTGGAATTCTCGGCAGTTTTGTCGGCCGTGCGATCAACCGACGGTTGAATCAACAATCACTCAAGCGAGTATTCGCGGTGTTCTTGATTTTTCTGGGAGGATTCGTGATCCTCCGCGAAGGCAGCAAATTATTGATTCACTCTGAGCCGGCAGTGGTGCAAGTCTTGAACGACCGTTCATGGCCGACCACCGAAATGCGTCCACGATTAACTTCGATGTCTATTGGAGAACGACGATGAGAGAAGTTCTGTTAATGTTGGCCATCCTGGCGGGGTGGTTCGTCCTTAATAAATGGGTCTTGCCAAAATTTGGTGTCTCGACCTGACTGAGCGGCGCCTGTGCGGTGGATCCGCACTCCGACACCCAATCGCAATCGAACGAACCAGAGACTCAATCCAAGGCAACCGAATCGAAGGCCATGTCGCTTGAGGATATGTCCCGTGAAGAGATGTCCCTTCAACAGCGCACGTCCCTTCAAAGGGATCGTGAGCTGAGCGAAGCCGAGCGGATGCCAAGTCCCGAATCACAGAACGTGGCCGGCGAATCAGCGCGAGCCGTAGACAAATAAAGAAGAATCAACACGATGAATCCATTTGTATCATTGCCAAGGATCGGTGGTCGAGTTGCCGCTGATCGGAGCGGAACGAAGCGAGCGACGATGCTGTCTGTTGTTTCAATGATGGTCGGTTGCAGCCTGATTGGATGCGACCGATCGAAGGTGGCGACGGAGCCGAGTACGCCGACGCCGGCGGCAGCTTCGTTGGCGGAGGATACGGCGGTGGAGGACTTGGCGGCGGAGGAATCGGCCAGCGGGACCGACTCGCGGCAGCGAGTTGCCGTCGAAGCGAAAGACGCCCTTTTCACGGCGCTTTCGAGTCGGCTAATGGAAGTGCTGCAGTCGAAAGGCCCGGCTGCCGCGATCGAAGTTTGCAGCCAGGAAGCCGTTGAGATTGCCCAACGGGTTGGCCAAGAGCGGGGGGTTCAGATCGGTCGAACATCGTTCAAGCTGCGAAACCCCGCCAATGCGCCGCGCGATTGGGTCAAGCCCTATGTGGAACAACGAATCGACTCGCCGCAATCGCTGACGCTCGAAAACGGAAATCACGGTGCTCTGTTTCCCATTCGTTTGGACGTCAAGTGCCTGATGTGTCACGGGGGACCCGACGACATGCTCGAGCAGGTCTCGGAAGAGCTTGCCAAGCGGTACCCCGACGACGAGGCAACCGGGTTCACACAGGGCGACTTGCGCGGCTGGTTCTGGGTGGAAGTGCCACCCGACGCCACCCAATCCTGAGTCAGGATTCTCACTACGCGTTTTTATCTTGGATGGAGAAAGATCGAATGAACCACAGTACGCTACGGATTGCGTTGGGCGCGCTCGTCGCGATTTCGGTGCACACGGCTCTGCCAGGGCAGGCCGATGCCCAACTCGGTTCCCTGTTTGGCCGGAAGGAAGCGGTCCCCGAGATCAAGGTCGATCAACTTCGCAAACTGCGGTTGAATGATCCGGACAAAGCGGAAGATTCGGCCTACGTGCTTGTCGATGTACGTTCTGAAGAGGAGTCGTCGGTATCACTCATTCCAGGGGCGATTACGAAAGCCCAGTACGAGCGCAACCAATCCCGCTACGAGGGTCGCACCGTCATCGCCTACTGCACGTCGGGTTATCGAAGTGAGAAGTACACACGTGAGCTAATCAAGCAGGGCAAGAAGGCGGTGAACTTCAAGGGAAGCATCCTCGCGTGGTGTCGGGCGAACCTGCCGGTGGTTGACCCCAACGGATCGCCGACCGATCGCGTCCACACGTACAGCAGAAAGAATCGTATCCCGGCCAAGTACGAGGCCGTCTGGTAAGACTGCAGGAGCGAATGAGATGGAAGCAATCATGACCCAACCGTGGCCTTGGTGGGTTTCGGGAATCCTGATCGGATTGACGGTGCCACTGCTGTATGTCCTCGCCGGCAAAGCATTCGGCATCTCGACCAGTCTTCAGGAAATCGGTGCGATTTGCGCGCCGCACAGCAAGTTCGAATACCTAAGCAAATTTGATCGCAAAGGCAATGCGTGGTTGATTGTCTTTGTGGTCGGCATTGCACTCGGCTCGTTCATTGCCAACCGTTTCATGACCGCCGAGCCCGTCGCGTTTCTGCCGGAATCATTCAGTGGTGCTCGCGGGGCAATCATGTTATTGGTTGGGGGCTTCTTGATCGGCTTCGGCACGCGTTACGCCGGTGGCTGCACCTCCGGGCATTCGATTACCGGGATCGCGAACTTCAACTGGCCCAGCCTGCTTGCGACGGTGTGCTTCTTTGCCGGCGGGCTTGCCGTGACCTGGGGACTGGGACCGTTCATTTTTTAGCAGAGCAAACGAAATGTCATCCGCAGAAGTATCGTCCCCAGCAGAAGATCGAGTGCAAGAACCAGCCAAGGCTTCGGGCATGACCGCACTCGGCTACGCCAGTGTGCTGTTGATCGGAACCTATCTCGGAATGCTATTCACCAAGAGCGAAGTCGCTTGCTGGGAACGGATCCACGATATG
>JARFQX010000745.1 GCA_029287555.1 Rubripirellula sp.
TGGATGCCATGGGCTGGGCGGAAGCAAGCGAGAAGCAGTCGTACCAGCTACCGATCCGACTGGGGTTCATGTACATGCCGCATGGCGTGATCATGGATCAGTTCTGGCCCACCGATGCGGAGAGTTTCCTGACGTCGCCGCCACCGGCCCTCGATTCCCTGCGGCCCGTGCTTGATCAATGCCTGATGATGAAGGGGATCGCGGGAGTGCCCAACGGTCCGTTCAAAGGCGCGCCTCACGCACTCGAACTATCGACGTGGCTCACCGCAGCGTTACCCGACCCGGACAAGCGGGACGAGATTAGCATCTCGATCTCTGCCGATCAGATTGCAGCGGGCGCTCTGGGAGCTTTTACCACGTTGCCTTCGTTGGAACTTGCCACCATGCCTCAAACGTGGAAGGAAAACCAGGCAGGGCTGAACGAGGCCTATTACTCGCATTGCAGTTTCCGCTCTCCGACCCAAGCGGTTCCCGCCGAGATCAATCCACGCAACGTGCTGAATCGTCTATTCAACAAGAAGACGCAAGGCAGCGGACGCGCATCCACAGGAATGAGTCCATTGGACCGCAGCATGTTGGATTTGGTCCTCGGCGGAGCCCGTGACTTGCGACGCACGTTATCGCCGACCGACCAGCGAAAGCTGGACGAATATCTGGACAGCGTTCGCTCAGTCGAACGACGGATTGCCGCCATCGAACTGCGTCAGAAGGAGGCGGCGATGGAGAAGGCGGGTGTCCGATCCAACCGACGCCACGAATCGGATTCCCCGCCCATCGAGATCAAGATCCCGGAGGGAGACCGCCGCAGCGAGTACATGCAGGTGATGTGTGATCTGAACGTGCTGGCATTTCAGACCGACACGACCCGCGTCTGCACCTACATTGGCTCGACCCCGAACGGTGTGTCCTACCCCGAGTTGGGATTCACGGACAAGCACCATTCGACGACTCACCACAACAACCAGTCGGAGAAGGTCAGGAAGGTAGCCGCCATCACGGCGTTCAACATCGAACAGTTTGCCTACATGGTGAAGAAGATGCACAGCTTACGGGAAGGCGACGGCACGCTGCTGGACAACTGCATCATGATGTGGGGTTCGGGCCTTGAAGACGGCAACAAGCACACCCGAGAGAATCTGCCTTTCATCCTGGCTGGACGCGGAGGCGGTTCAATCAACACGGGACGCTTCTTGCCGGACGTCAAAGGCAATCAGGGCGACTTGCTAACCACCTTGCTGAAGTGCGCCGGGATTCCGCTGGACCGTCCCATTGGGATCGCAACGAAACAAATTTCAGAGATCCCCGCCAGCTCGTGAGCATGTAGTCATGCTCCGCATGACGATCAGATCGAAGCATGTAGCATTGAGTCATGCTCCGCATGACGACCAAATCCAGAGTTGGTCCCGACGTCATTTTGGATGGGAATTTGGGTCACCAATGCAAACGAGCGACTGATTGCAAGAGTCCGCAACAAATAGGGTGACGAACGGACCGCGATGCGGTAACCTGATTGCATTCAGGTTTTTCTTCTTCTCTCAACTGGGGCACAATGATGTTGGAGAATGAATCGGTCTTGGCTGCTGTTGTTGCTGGTGATGGCGTTCGCATCCTTGACTCGCTGAGCGACGTGAACGCGTCCGCCTTGCTAGCATGTGTTGCGGACGATCCGGCTTGTTGGGACGACTTGGCCTTGCTTTGGCCTCGAAATCGTTTTGATCCCGAGAACGCCGAGTTTTTCGAGGGACTTCCGGTGCGGCCGGCGGAATTGGACGCCGCATGCGAGGCATTGAAGGAGTCGAGTGCATGGTTCGCAATCGACCTGATCGGTCGCCGCTTGCTGACCGGTGGAAACCATGTGCACGTGCGACTGCTGAGAGAGTCGCGAAGCCGCGATGAAACCGAATGCGAGACCATCGTGATGCCTCCCTGGTGGGACCTTCATCGGCAGGCTGCGCCTTCGCTCTTGCTGAAGCGACGGGTGCCGCCTGAGATTCCCGATCCGCACCGTGAGGTGCTGTGGGGGCCGCCGCTGACGCAGTACATTGCCAGTCGCATTGTCTCCTTGGTCCGTGCGGGTGAGTCCTGGATCGCCAGGGATCGGGGAGGCGATCCTTGTGGTGATTATGATTTGACCGTGTTGATTCATCGCGATTGGTTGATGACACCAAACCCGTTGCTTGGAGGGGTGATTCCGAGGGACTTGTTGCACGTTGGCAAGGATTGGATCGCGGACCTGGCCGATGGGCAGCGGTTTCGCATCTTCGAGAATGAATCGCCGGTGCCGGTATCGCCCGAGTTGTCAACTTACGCGCGCGCGCCGATGGGTCGCCACGAGGTGATACTCTACTTTGATGGCTGCCGGGAAACGATCGACGCCGGTTGGCGCTGGTTGATGCAAGATCCCGATCGCATCGAGGAGCACGATGTAGAACGCCAACTAGCGAGTGCGATGGATGACTTTCTTGCAGATTGGCTGGGGGAATCCTCTGAGGACGGCCTGTCACCTGCCGAGGTGATCCAGTGCGACCGGCTACGCGTCCCGCTGGTTGAAGGCGGCGATCACATGAGCGATTGTGATTGCCCAATTTGCGAGATGCTGGCCAGCGGCATGCTAGGCCCTGGCTTCATACACTTTGACGGTCATCAATTGGAATTGGATGACGAATTCGCCTTCTCGTTATGCGCGACCCGCGAAGAGTGGGAATTGCAGCAAGGAGAGTGGGCCGAGATGGATGCGCGAATTGAAGCCAAGAGTTCGCGGGGGGCCGACCAGGACAAGGCTGGCGATGACGATTTCGCGCCGGTCTGGACGACCACGTTGGTCGCCAACGAAGGCATTCCCGGCGACAGTAGCGGGCATCTGCAACTCGCTTTTCTGGTCTCGGACTTGGTGGGATCCTTGAAAGTGAATCATGCGAGTCAAGCGGATGTCGATGCTTTGAACGCGGCCTTCCGCGATTACCGAAAATCGGTTGCCAGAAATGGCGACGAGGCCGCTGCCGAGTTCAAGCAAACGCTCCAGCAACTGTCCGAGCAACACGCTTATCTGGTCAGTCGCTGCGCCGATCTGCAGAGTCGGATCGATGAACGTCTCAGGGCCTCCAACGCCGATGACCTGGGGGCTTCGTTCTGAAACACGTCAGTATCCGGGCGAGCCCAATCGTCTGAATGAGCCTCCGACACGGGGGCGGCGCGGAACTTTCCATGGCGGGCAAAGCAGTCGTCGGCGATTCGCTGATTCGCTTGCTGATTGGTTTTGCCTGCCTCAGGATTTCCCGCGGGGCGGACTCCTCTGTTGAGGTCCGTCCCCAGTGGGTTAGCAACTTTTCATACGGTCTCGCAGCCTGCTTCATCCACGCTGCTTCGGAATGTGTCTCGCCCGACCTCCTGACCAAAAGAGTCTTGAAAGCAAGTCTTAACCGACGACCGCGGTGAGGGATGCCCGTCGTTAGTCTATCATGAGCGTTGTGCCCCGATTGCCAGTTTCGCTTGAGAGGAATGAAGATGCTTCGCACGACCGTTGCCTTGACGATGTTGTTTGGCTGCGTCACGAAAGTGGCCGTCGCAGAGGATGACTTGAAGGCGTTTCCCCAGCCCGACGAAGGGATGGTCCGATTCGTGTTGCGAGTTCCCGAGCTGGAGGATGAAGCCCTGCTCAAAGTGGAACTGCTGGTGGGCAAGGTCGTGAAGCTGGACGAACGCAACCGCTATTTCTTCGCGGGCAAACTGGACCCGCAGACCATCGAAGGTTGGGGATACACGCGCTACGTGCTCGAGGAGTTGGGGCCGATGGCGGGAACGCTGATCGCCGTCGATCCGGCGGCACCCAAGGTTGAACGCTTCATCACGCTTGGCGGCGAGCCCTATTTGATTCCCTACAACAGCCGCCTGCCGGTCGTCGTCTATGTCCCACAGGACGTCGAGGTTCGGTATCGGATTTGGCGCACCGAACCAGAAACGACAAAGATGTCGAAGGGCTAGAGCATTTTCAATTTTCTCGTAGGCGGCAAACGATAGTCGCCGATCGCTCCGCCGATCGTATTGGGCTGTTAAGCTACGATCGGCGGAGAAACTCATTTGTTTGCTATTGATCTCGTCGCGCGATGTCGTTGGCCAGAATCAACAGCAGGTCGTCTTCGTCATCATGACCGGCCGAGAGATCGTCGTTGGCGATGATGAGGGCCGCATCCGTTGATGCTTTCCGATGCAGTTCCGTTTGCTCTTTTCCCAAGTGATTGATGATCATCAGTGCGTCGAGGGGGGAGATACTGGAGTCTCGATTCACATCGAGTGTCCCTCCCAGCGAACCTAACTGTCCTAACTGTTCGCCTTCTCCCGATGTCTCAAGAGCGAGCTGGTTGATCACGAGGAGTGCGTCCAAAGCAGACACATTCCCGTCGGAATTGATATCGAACGGATCTGTACTGGAAGCCAGATCGCTGCTGGTTGGCACGAGGAGATGGTCGGTCCGAATCACCAACCGTTCGAAGGCGGAACGCCCGTCGCGCGTTACCAGTCCCGCTGTTCCGTCCGTCAAGGGGCTGTTGAAAGCATGACTGCCGACTAGCTGTCCATCGACGAAGATGCTGACGGTCGTGCCCTTGAGGACGAGCTTCAATTCATGGTCGGTTTCGAACTGGAGCGACTTGCTGAAGACCTTGTCGAGCACCCAGCCGCCTCTTGATGTCACGTGGCCGACTTGGACCGTGTCCGTGGCAGGGCTGATGGTCACGAACTTGAAGTCGCTTTCCGTGTAGCGATCGAAGACGATGCCGGCAATCGAGTCGGTCGCCACGACGGATTCCAGCTCAACGTAGGCCGTCGACGGGAGCGATTGATCGAGACCGAAATCAAACGAGCGAGACGCGAAGATTCCCGCACCGGGCGTTCCGATTGCTCGGTTGTCAATCAGGTCCCAAGAGCCGGTGACCAGTCCGCCTAGGAAACCAAAACCGTTTGTTTCAAAATCCTCGCGGTGCTCCCACTCGACCTCGGGCGGCAGAACTTGCACGGTGACATTATCAAAGGTTCCGCGCGACTGGTCGGACCCAATGCCGATCATTCCATCGTTTAGCCCAACCGCAAGACCGTCCACTACTCGGGTATCGTACGTGTGGGTGAATAGCGTTTGGTTGTCTAACAGCAGGGACGCAGTTAGACCATTGACTGCGAGCAGCAGATTGTAGGTTTGGCTGTGCTTGACGCCCCCACGAACGGATGCCTGGCGATCAATGTGCCAGCCATTCGGATCACGATGGCCCATCACCAGCTTGTTGTTCGAAACGTCGATTCCGGCAAACTTGAAGTCGAACTCCGATCGGTAGTCGAACACCACGTAACTGTTTGCTTTCCAACCACTGGTCGGCTTCTCGGCCCGAACGGTTGCCTGAACTTCGAAGTAGTTTGGCAGGTAAGCGTCAAGTGGAACAACGCTGACCGCGTCGGCTTGGCTGGATTCGGCACTGACTTGCAGGACGCCGTTGGTCGCGACCCAGGAACCGCTATCGGCAGCGAAGCCCTCGGCCGAGCCGTCGTTGAAGTGCGCGGTCCGCAAGACATCTCGCTTGCCACCTGGAATGTTGCCGGCCTGAGGATCGGTGGGGGCCCCGGTCTGGTTCTGCCAGCCAAAGTCTTGCTGGCGGATCAGGCCAAGTTCACCCTCGGGTTCGCCGTTGCGTTCGGGGTTCTGGGCATCGGTGCCACGTGTCGGGTCGGCGCCATCACTGGCCGAAAGGGCATAGAGAAACTCGGCCAGTTGCGGCTGCATCGTGCGGCTCACCGTAGCCATTCCGAACGGCGCGAAGGGAACGAGGTAGGAGTTGAACTCGCCGACCCAATCGATCAGACGGTCGCCGCCTGTGTTCGCGATCAGGATATCTCGTCCGGCTCCACCGTACGCACGGTCTTCGTAGTAGGGCTGAGTGTCGGGTGACTCATTGTCGTACTGGCCGTCGACGTCCGCCGTGTCGGTCTCGTGGTCATCGTCGGCATTGAGCAAGTCGTTGCCAAATCCACCGTAGAGGTTGTCTTTGCCAGTGCCACCGACGATCCAGTCATTGCCAAGGTCGCCGAATAGTGCATCGGACCCGTCGTCCCACGCGGCTGCATATTCGGACGGAGTTTGACCTTTGGCATTCGCAATTGCGCCGGCGGGGCGGAAGACGCCTTCGTCGGTCGAAAAGTTCAGGAACCATTCGACGCCGGTGTCATCTTTGGCGGCAAGGCCGTCCGATTCAAGCAGGATCTTTCGACGCGGATCGTATTCGTCGTAGAGGGCAAACTCACCCGCGCGCCGAGTGGAATCCCGATGCCATCCATCCGGGTCATCGGGGTTGAACCTCAGCGAATCCCCAACGTTGATGGGATGTCCGAAGTCGCTGCGCACCAAGCCCTTGAGCTGACCCGCGGCGTCATACACTTGAGTGTACGCATCCGCGAGCGCCTCACCACCGGAAATGGCGTCGTCGCCCGAGCCGCCGTGCGCGACGTCGTCGCCAAGGCCCCCGAAGATGATGTCATCCGAGTAGTGGCCCTCGTCGGTAAACAGGAGGGGCGAGTTGTTCTTGGAGCCGGTGCTAACAAATTCGTCGTTTTGTCCGTTCCAGCTCGGATCAATGCTGAAGGGCGTCAGGTTGACCGACTTCTTCAACTCTCCGGAAACATTGATGGTCGCCTGTTGAATCGATCCGGGCGTCTTGATGAACTCATTCAAGACGGTGCCGTTGTTGCCGCGACTATCGGGGTCGTTCGCCAACAGACCCACAATGCCGTGCAGCGGTTCGCCGACCGTGCTGTTGCGGCTGGTCATGATTCGACCATCGTCCCCCAGCACGCCATCGTCACCGGTGCCACCGGAGATCCAGTCATTACCATACCCGCCGATCAGATCGTCGTTTTGACCATCGCCGAAAATGACGTCGTCGCCAAGTTGACCGTGGGCGGAATCATCGCCAGACTCACCATGCAGCTCATCGTCACCTCCCCGGTCATCAGCGGCATCGGGGTCGTAGTGGATTCCACCTGGCGTGTAGTCGAGAGTTTCAACCGCGCGAACGATCACGCGATCGTAGGTTGTCGGATTGGCGTCGATGGGATCGGTGTCGTAGTGATAATTCAGGAATCCACCCGAAGCCGGTATCCCCACGGCAGCTGAAGTTTCGTCAGCGGCAATCTGTTGATCATGGATGCCAACGATACGAAGAATTCGGCCGTTGTCGCCAAGCAAGACATCGGCGTCGAGCGCGTGCCCACTCGGATCGATTGAAATGCCGCCGTCGGTACCAACAGTTGCGTCCCCAACGTCGTTACGGGCGATATCGGTACCGGCTCCACCGAAGATCAGGTCATCGCCATCGGGGCGATCGGTTGCAGACTCGAGAGAGTAGAGGTCGGAGCTGCCTCCAATGATGTCGTCCTGACCGAGATTGCCGAAGATCACGTCGTCTCCGCCGTTGCCCTCGATGTAGTCGTCGCCGTCAGTGGCCGCTTCAAACGACGGGCTGATCACCAGACTCGTCACCGAGTTGGAAGAGCCATCCCGATAGGCGTCGAACTGAGTCGGCGGTCCCTCGTCGACAACCTTGGACAAATCGGCCCGTGGATCGGTTCCGATCTTGCCGTCACCTTGGATGACGTCGTCTCCAAGTTGCCCGAAGATCTCGTCTTCGTCCGGACCGCCGGCCAGGTAGTCGTTACCGAACAAATCGCTTCGGTTCGCCTCGACCTCATCGCTGTGATCCAGGATCGTGATTCGGTACTGCGAATGATTCCGAGGATCGACAAAGGCTGGCTTCTGGTTGACGAGTGCCGTGACCAACGCCTCGCCGTCATCGATACCGGGCGTGGTCCCATAGAGCTGCGTGTCGGTCAGCGCGCGCATCCGTGGATCAAGGTCATCCGGGCGGTAACAGATCTCGGCATTGTCTCCCACGATCACGTCGTTGCCTGCACCACCGTCCAGCCGGTCGTCACCGTCGAGCGCTCCCGAGATGTTGCTGCCACCGATGACGATGTCGTCTCCGAGACCGCCATAGAGAACGTCGTTCCCCTGCTGGCCCATCAAGACGTCGCGTCCGTCGCCGCCAAATACCAGATCGTCACCCGAGCCGGTACTCTTATCGACGTTTGTCGCTTCGAAGCTCAAGAATCCAACGGTTGGAAACTCATCCCAGCAGATCGGTGGCAAGCTCGTGGGTGGATCGAAGGGATGGTCGTTTTTGCACTCAATGCGGCCTTGGTCGCCAAAGACAAGGTCGTCGCCACCACCGGCATACACGATATCGCTACCGCCTCCGCCAAAAAGAACATCGTTCAGGGGGCTGCCGATCAGCGTGTCGGTCCCGCCATCGGAATCTTCGAATCCAATCGTTTCGATGCTGCAAACCGTGAACTCATGAACCGAGAACAGAAGTTGCGGATCGGTCGGGAGATGGTCGCGCGGTGCGGACGTCAAGATGGCGTTGTCGCCAAACACCAGGTTCTGTCCGCCCCCGACATCCAGCATGTCATCGCCAGTTCCACCAAGGACAATGTCGTTGCTTCCACCGGTTACGATCGAGTCGTTGCCGCCATACGAAGTGGCAGCGTCGATCGACCAGATCCGATCAATATCATCGGTGCGGGCGACTTGGGTCGGATCCGCGATCTCCTCAGCAAGGTAGTCAACCAGACCGAAGTCGCCGAAGACGATATTGTTTCCGTCGTCCACCGCCGAACCGGACGCGCTGGCGAAGGCGTTGATTGTATCTCCGCCCTGGCCTCCGAAGATCATGTCCCGACCGATGCCGGTTGTGATCGTATCGTCACCACCTCGCGAACTGTCGTCGAAGTCAATGGTTTCGACGATCCCGAGAGTTCCCATCTGATAATCGTCGTCAATCTTCAGGGGATCAGTGTCTCCAACCGGATTGTTAATCCCGGATTGTACTCCAAGCATTTGACCGTGATCGCCGAAGACGATGTTCTGTCCTGCGCCAGCATCGATTAGGTCGTTGCCCTGACCTCCAATGATGATGTCGTCCGAATGATTGTCGGTGATGATGTCGGCGTCGCCCATGTTTGCAAAACGCCACGAGCTGATGATGCGATCGAGGGTACTGCGGTCCGTATCCGTCGAACTGTTGTAGTCCGGGCCAACGTAGTCGAGTCGCCCGTGGTCGCCGAATGTCAGGTCCGCGCCGGCGCCTCCCGAAATCTGGTCCTTGCCGTTGCCGCCGATGATGCGGTCGCGACCGGCTGATCCCTGGATCGTGTCGTCGCCACCAGAAGTTGGTCGCACGGAGAGAATTGTTTCGATTCTGCCCGTGGTCAGCAGCTTTTCAGAGGCCATCTGATCGGTCGAATTGATCTGCTGGCCGACCGACGGATCGACCACATCGATCACGCCAAACCGATTCATGGTCAGATGATTCGCGTAGACGGTGCCAGGGCTCACGTCCTGGATGACTCGTCCGTAGTCACCAAAGATGACGTCGTCCCCCTCGTTCCCATCGATGTCGTCTTTGCCCGCGGTCAGGTTGTCACGAGCGGCAAAGACGTTTGGATTTGCGGATGCATCAAGGGTCGCCACGAACAGGGATCGCGTGATCGGATCGATGTTGAAACCGGAGTCACCGTAGAGATGATCGATTCCCTGCCGACCCGAAATGACGTCGTCGCCTGAACCACCCGCGATGTGGTCACCGGCCTGCGAACCGGTCAGCGTGTCATTTCCCGGGCCGCCAAAGATTGTCAGACCGACCGAATAGGACGCGTCCAGAGCAACCATGTCGGCGGTGGTCAAAGCGCTAGCGTCGATCACGTCATTTCCGTTGTTGACGAACGCGGACGCCCGACCGAATCGAAACGCATCGTCGGCGGTTCCAACTTGATCGTTAAGCTTCTCGCCAAAGTAGGCGTTGTCCGTCCGATTGGTCACCGTGCGGCTACCGGAATACCATACGCCGTCCTGCGAGGTGTCGCCAAAGATGACCAACGGTGAGCCCGGACCGGCTCCACCGGTCACGGTGATGGTATCGCCGCCCATCGTGCCATCGGTCCGTGCACGGTTGCCGCCGCCATGTACCATCGTCAATGTCCCATGCTGGGCCGGTCCCAATCCGTCTTCATTCGCTGCCAACAGTGTGCCCGAGATGGTCAGGTCGTCGTTCCCGGCACCCAGCATCAGGTTCAAAACTTCGATCGAGCTGACGTTGGAATCGCTCTGGAAATTCCCCTGGGCGTCGACGGAGACGCGTCCGAAGCTGATTCCCCCGGGAAGCGTGGATGGTTCGCCAAATGCCGTCCCGTCGGGGAACACCAGATCGGATGGGAGCAGCAGGCCGGTCAATTGGTTGCTCGACAACTCGCCGGTTTTGTCCTCGATGCTTCCATCGTCGTAAATGTTGACGACATCGATCTCGGTTGTCTCGAGCGGCTGCTCGCCAATTTCCAGCAACCCTTCGTTCGATTCTTCGGGCAAAAGAATGGCGGCGACCAGAGCGCGGGGACCGATGCTCCCGCCTTCGATTTGAAGTGGTCCGCGCAACTCACTCAGCAGGTGAGCATTCTCGGTAAACTCCCGGTGGTCTTCGGTGCCGGGCACCGGGGTAAAGCTTGGATCGCCTTCAACCGTCACCGTCTGCGGGATCCACCAATCCGCTGCGGTAAAGGTGAGAGTCTGTGGCGTGACAAGGGTTTGTCCATCGGTACCGATCGTGATGGTGACATCCGTGTTCGGCTCGGCCGTCAGTCGAACGGTGTAGGTGTCGGTTGTGCTGCCATCCTTCGAGACGAGCGTATCGCCATCGGACTCGATGACCAGAACGCCCGGACCCTCGTTGTCTCGTAATTCAACATCGAGCTGACGGGCGATCGAATCAAACGAGGCATCTCGGTTTGCGTCGGAGTCATCGACGGAGTGTGTGATCACCGTGATTTTGGGATCTTCCGGATTTCCGCCATCATCAATGGCCGTGACATCGATCGTGACAGGGACGTCCCAGTTGGTATCGTCGAACGTCAGAGAGGCGGTGTTCCCGCTGACGGTGAATCGTGAACCGATCGAGCTTGCCAGGTCAAGCTGACTATCATCGAAATCGAAGTCGATGGTGACGGTGCCGGTGGGGGCCTTACTCAGTTCAACCGTGTACGAGTCGGCAATGCCTTTGGTGTATCCGTTGTCAACCACGAGGGAGCCTTCGAGCACGCGCGTGCCGCCATCCGTTTGCGTGATGACGAGGCTCGGCGCATCTTCATCGATCACCGTAACTTCGACATTCCGGACCGCGGCACCGTCATACAATTCCCGATCGTCAGTGGTGGCACCAGCGTTGACCTGCACACTGTGGCTGATGGTCGTGACGCGATCACCTTCAACCAATCCATCCGAAACGCTTCGAACCAGCACGGTTTGCGGCTGATTCCAGTTCGTGCTGTCGAAAGCGAGGACCGAGGCGCGGTTGCGGACGTACCAGGCAATCCCGTTTTGGTAGACGCGGCGTGTGAATGCGGCGGGAAAGCCCGAGACGACGTAGAGCTGCGCCGGGCCATCGGGCTTGCCGTCTCCGTCCACATCGACCGCCAACGTGATGGTTTCGCCTCCCTGGTCCTCCTCGTCTTTGGGCGATCGGGCTGCCGAGACATTGACGTAAACGATTGTTCCAGCAGCGGGTTGCTCGGCGAGTTCGACGGTATAGGTGTCGCTGTTGCCGACGCTGCCCTCACGAACCGTGGTTCCCCCTTGTTCCTTGATGATCACGACGCCCTGTTGATCAGACGCCACGTTCAGATCGACGCCACGCGCGGTCACACCCTCGTAGGAAACACCGTTGCTGCCGGGACTGCCCACCGTCGAAACCTCGTGCGTGATCGACGCACTGCTGCCTTCCAATTGGCGGCTGACAATCGTGTCCGATACATCGCCCGTCACGTTGATCGTATCACTTCCCAGTCCGCCAATAACGCGTGTCGAAACGCCGAACGGCGTACTGATCACAAAGAAGTCGTCGTCGCCCTCCAAACCGTCGACTTCCACCACTTCGACATTGTCGTAGCGAACGTTTAAACCTGCGCCAAAGATGCCGTCCTTGCTGACGACGAAGTTGTCCGGGAACTCCGTTCCCAAGACGAGAACCTTGTCGAACCCGCTGCCGCCGTCGATCGATACCGGAGCGTTGACGTTGTACTGAACCGAATCGTCACCAGCTCCAGGTTGGATCTGCGTATCCTCGGCCGTGGTGAAGGAGGTAAGGTCGGGAATTGCCACCCCATTTGAGTCGGTCAGGATCTCGCCCGTGTTGACGTCCGTCTGCGCCAAGGCAAACGCGCGAACGACAAACAGATCATTGTCCGCGTCGCCCTCGAGTCGCAGTTCTGCCTGGTTGCTGTAAACGGAAAACGAATCGTCACCCGCGCCCCCCTGCGCGAGTAGCGGCGACGTAATGCCGGGCGAAATGTATCCGCGTGTGGTCGCAATCGTTTCGAATTCGTCGGCGACGCTAACGTTGTTCGGCACGCGCTGGGAACCGTAGATCTGGCCGATCTGGAAGCTGTCGTCGCCAAGACCACCATCGAGCGACGTGATCACACTGTTGTTGTCGACGGCAAACCAGTCGTCGCCGGACAGGCCGTTGACCTTCAGCCGCCCGTTCAGATTCGCGTCATAGTTGATTCGTTGCACCTCTTGGGGGCGCAGGCCATTGCTGCCTGAATCGCCCTTCGATTCCCGAGTCTGTTGTACCGTGCCGTGAAGCAAGGCGACAAAGGCCGGGTTTTCGGCTGTTTCGTTGCCGAACTTGCCCTCGATGTAGTTGGCACGGCGGAGCAGGAAGACGTCGTTGCCGAGGTCGGGATGGTCGCTGCCCGACGGGGCGACGGGAACGTCGGAGCCGAAGATGTCGAGAGTATCGACCCCGTCATCCTTTGATCCCGTGTCGAGAACATTGATCACATAATCTCGAAACGCACCCAGGCTGCCTGTCGTGTTGATGAAGTAGTTATCGGTGTCGGCTTGACCATCGAGACTCAGCGTGTGCAACGAAGCAACATCCATGGTTTGCAACTGGTTGACGCTGAACTGGTCCTCGCCGTCGTCGACCGTTGCATCGGACGGTGCCGTCGACGACGAACTGCCGTAAGCCCGAGTCACACCACCGAGCGTCGTCTGGTCAAAGGTAATGAAGTCGACATCGTCATCCCCAAATACCTCGGTCAACCCGTTGCTGCCCGGCGTTAGCGTGCCCTTGAGCAAAACGGTTGTTCCCCGGTTGCTGTCCAGGTTCGTGTAGTCACCGCGAATGACGATTCCGTCGTTGGCGTCGACGAGACCCGCCAGGATTTCGCTGTTGGTCGGTTGGTGGACGTCATCACCGACGCGCAGTTCGACGCTCTTGGCCGCCGCGATGCGACCCCGAGTGATGGATTGAGGGGAGCCTTCCACGATCAAACGTGAACCGTTCGTCCGGAGTTCGAGGTCCTCTCCCTGGGCGGAGCTTTCACGCACGGTGATGCGAATCAGCCCGTCGTAGGACTCCACTTCCAGCACATCGAGCGAGCCACTGACCTCTTCCAGGTAGATGTCGCTCGGGGCCACAGCGTAGAGTCTGCCGACTCCGCTCAGCGTGTCGACCTCAAGATCGTTGGCTGACGTACCGATGCCACCGGTGTTTCTGACACTGAGATCAAGATCACCGGCCTGTATATTCCAGGTCGAATCGCCCGCGCCGGAGGAACGGCCATCGAGGATGGAGCCAGTTTCGGCGGTGACGGAAACGTCGGCGATGTCGGCATCGATCGTATCGATGTTCAAATCGCCGTCGAGCTCGTCGACGAACACACCGTCAGGTGCGGTGATATGGACCACCCCAAAAGCAGAGTTGGAAGAATCGATTTCAAGAAAGTTGTCCGTCGCGCCGACCGCGTCGACAACGGTCATCGTGATGTTACGACCCGCGACGTCGGCGTTGGGATCATTGGTCTTCGTTGGGTCGGTACTGCCGTTTGGCTTGTCGAGGATGCTAGCCGGTGAAACGAGGGAGACATCATCGAAGAGAGAGACAATGGTGCCGACGCGCAAACTACCCGCTCGCTCCTCGATATCGATTCGTCCATTGGTTTCCACGTCGACCCGCCCGGTTGTGGCGACATTTGTCTCGGCGTCGACATTGACAACGTTGTCCCGAACGGATGATGGTGCACTCGTGTTCGCCGAGGCGATCACGATGTCGCCGAGGTCGACGACAGAGCCGGACTTGATCAGATCGAAGGTGTAGGTTGTTTCAATGTCGGTCCGGTCGCCGCCGTATGCACCGGCGTCGCGCTTTGGTGCCGTTGAGTCGTTGTCGAAGTGGGTTTCGTAGGTGCCATCGCGTCCACTTCCATCGGTCACGTCGACGTAGACGCCACCTCCGTCCAGGTCGGACACCTCGACGATTCCGCCCTGCAGCAGCACATTCGCATCATCACCGGCGTCAATCTTTTCGAAGCCGACATCCAGGCTGGTCGGGACGCTTGCATCCCCCGAAATCCTCTGGATGCCCGTGACGTCGATCCAGATGTCATGGTCGGCGACTAGCTCGAGCTTCTCGGGTCTTCCGCTGCTTTGAATCTGTTCGATTGCGATCCGATCCGTATTCCCGGTTCCGATGCTGCCGCTAGCGGAGTCGACGTTCAGCTCGTTGGTGCGCACCAGGCCATTGCTGCTGCCATTGGTGATGTCGCCGTCAGCCACGTTCAGGAGCGTTTCACCGATCGGATTGTTGATCGTGTCCTGCAGCTTGAGATCGGCGGATCCAAGGTTCTCAATCGTGACGACCGATGGCTCGACATCACGCTCGATGTTGAAAGTGAGGTTGATGGTGCTGGAATCAAGTTGGACCAGCGGCGGTTGCTTGACGTCGGCCGTGAATCCGGAGGTGTTGACGACGTCAATCTGGTTGATGACGAGATCTTTGTCGGATTCATTGAGGATGGTCACGGTTTCATAGGTGTCCAGCATTCGGAAGGTGCCGCCGCCTCCCGTGATCTTGCCGCTCGACCCATCGTTGGTCACGAACAGCACCTCGCCGGCATCGTCGTTGACAATGTCGTTGACGATGATGTCGGCACTCTGGATTTGTCCGCTTGTGATGGGAGAGTTCCCGCCGTCGTCGATGGACACGTTGACCGCCTCGACGATCGCGCCGGCGGAGTCGACCAGCAGTCGTGGATTCGGGCCGCTGGTGATGACGACATCGGCATCCCAGTCGATTTGAATATCACGTTCACCACCACTCTCATCGTCAAGATCAAGCGAGCCCTTGTCCGCTTCAACCATCAGAGCGAGGTTCGTGAATCCACCTGGCTGTTGCAGCGAAGTATTTCCAGCATTCGCGGAGACTCGCGGCCCCGCCTGGACGATGGCACCGGAAGCGGCTTCGACCTTTGAGAACAGATCGGTATCGCCCTGTGGATCGGCGAAGGGGATGACAATGCCGATCGCGAAAGCGTCGACCTTTGGCGTGCGCACGGATTTCACGCTTGAATGACGCGCACGAATGTCGACGCCCTCGTCGCCTTGGACAAGCGCGTCCTTCTCAATGCTGGTTTTGACATTCGAATCAACGTCGACTTTGGCATCGGCGTTTGCCGTGGTCAAGCCAAATCCGATCGGGCTGTAAGCTTCCGCTTTGGCTTCGGAAATTGCCTTCAAATCCTTGGCATTCGCGTCAAGATCAACCGAGCGGCCGATGATTTGCGAATTCTCGCCAATGACGACCTGGGTCTGTGACCGGTTCCCATCGGTGCCGATTCTCACTCCACCCGCAAAATCGCCGCCATCCACATCGTCCGCGTCGGCGCCCGCGCCAATGGCAATGATGAAGGCGTCCGCGTCCGTCTTGGCGTCGACTTCGGAGATTGCGTGAACCGTGATCGCGCCGTCCGCCGTGATGGTTGCGTTCTTGTAGATCTTGGCAATGTTGTCAAAATCGACCTTTGATGAGGTATCCGCAATGGCTGCGCCGATCGCACCGCCGCCGCCGGCATACGCGATGACATCG
Organism: Rubripirellula sp.; assembly: GCA_029287555.1. Lineage (GTDB taxonomy): Bacteria > Planctomycetota > Planctomycetia > Pirellulales > Pirellulaceae > Rubripirellula. Next base: position 16,017 of record JARFQX010000745.1, read on the forward strand.
TTCTCGGCTTTCCCAGACGCAACGACTTCCACGTCCCCGCCAGCAATGATCGAAGCCGATTCGCCCACGTAGGCATCGGTTGTCAGGTCCTGTTCAACTCGCGTCCGCACGACGCCAATTTTGATGATTCCACCGGCCTTGTTGTCCGCGTTGGTCGTCGAATTCTGGCTGCCTGTCGCTGTGATGGAAACATCCCCGCCCGCGTCAACCACCGAATTCTTACCGACATAGGCCTCAACGCTCGATGTATCCTCGAGGACTGATTTCGGAGCCCCGATGTCGATTGCGGCACCGCCACCGCCCTTGATTGTCGCCGATGACGGTCCGTCGCCGGATGGAGGCGACAGAATCGAAAGAGGCACGCCACCGACGCCAAGCAATTTGTGGTCCTTATTGAGCGTCGTATCGGTCAGATCCAGAATCAGACTTTGGGTGGAGCTCGACGTTGGGACGACGAGGTCGATACCTTCGACCCCAATGGAATGAGGGCCGTCGCGATAGATATTCGTCAGGGTTATGGGCGAGGAACCGGCGTTGGTATCCGCTTTGAGCTTGAAGGAACCGGTGTTCGTATCGGATTGAGTCACGTAGTAGGTGACACCATGTTCCAGGCCGCCGATGCTGCGCTCCAAGGAGTGCGTCACGGAAGACGCGTCGCTGCTTGACGGGAGTCCGATTTCGATCGGGATCGGATCGTGGTCGTCTTTGTCGTTGTCGGGTGTGTTGTTGTTTTCAAGAGCGTCGGCACGACTCGCGGCTAACTGGATTTCGTCATCACTGACGCGTATGACAAAGTAGATGTGATCTTTGGATAGTTGGCTGATTGCCGGACCCGTACCGGAGTGACGGTAGACAACGGCGTCTCCATCGCTGAATCCATGGTCCGGTAGGTAGATGTTGTTGGCGCCGTTGGCGTGCTTGACCAACTGGTTGGAGTCGAATTCCAAGTCGCCATTCGAATCGAGGCTAACGTCTACGTAGTCAACGGTGAACTCGCTATACGCTGCGGCGCGATAGGTGACGGCCTCGTCGTCTTCAAAACTGACGCCGGGAATGGTGATCGCGTCATTCGAGACATCACTGGCTTCAAATTGCTCAAGATCCGCCTCGGCTTCGGATTTCGTCCGCGCAAGCTTGATGGTGGTGGCGCCCGCGGGCTGATTGGCGTCGCCGTCAATCAGCTGTTGATCGAGGGCGCGAACATAGAGGAGTTTTTGCGACGCAGAGAGATAGGCCGGGTGAGCACTTGGCAGCGATGCCAGCCAGGGGGCGATGATGCTTCCACTGCTTCCGTCGTAGATGACGGCATCACCCGTGCGTAGCTGACGAGCTCCGTTGAAGACGATCGTGTCACGGGCGGCATCGACATTGGTACCGGAATCAAAGATGGCGCCAAAGCTGATACGACCTGGTTCCGCCTGGACGACGTCGTAGAGTCGGTCTTCCTCGAGTCCCCCGATGATCTCGCTGCTGCTTTTCGGAGAATAGATAACCGAGTCACCGGTGCCGAGATCATAAGCGAAGCCGAGGGTGTTGTCGGATCCCCGCACGTCCGAGATCGAATCGCTCAGAGGACCTCCGTCAGATTCCGAGCTTAACGTCGCCTCGACGTTCACGAATCCGTCAGCGTTGACCGTGGTGGATTCGCCAATGTAGGCGCTGACTTCCGGCTTGAGGGTGACTGTGCTTTTGGGCGTGTGCTCCGTGACGAGGATGGATCCGGAGTAGGTTTCAACCTTGGAATCGGCTTCGGCTCGCCCCGTCGCTTTGACGGTGACGTTGCCGCTGACCGCGTTGCCGCCGTCGATGGTGATCGTTACATCGTCTCCAATAAACGCCTCGGCACTCGGTTTGACGGTAACGTCGCCCGTTTCCCCCCCAGCGACCGACGTTGCCACGCCACCCGCACCGACCACGACGTCGATATCGGCCAAAGCCTCGCTGATTGTCGCCTCAATGGTGAGACTTCCCGGCATGGCCGCACCGTTGAGTCCGTCGATCACGGTTTCGTCACCAACATACGCGCGTGTCGCACCCGTGATATCACCGTCGGCCTGAAGATAGCCTTGGCCCGTCGCTCCCCCGCCGGCGCCACCTTCGGAAAGTGCGGTGATGCTGCCGGTGCTGGTAGCGGTGATCGAAACACTTCCACCCGATTGAATGTTGGCCGGAGTTGATCCGGCGGTGGCGTCTGCCTGGGTGCCGATGTACGCCTCGGCGTCCGAGTCGATCAGGCCCGCGGTCTTGCCAACCGTGCCGGCTCCAGCGAGCCCGATACTCACGGCAAGCGTCGTGGCATTGGCCGTATCGTCGGCGGTGCTCGATACGTCCACCGATCCTGCTACGACGCTCACCGCTTCGTCGATCGAAGCCGTGGTGGACCGTTCAATAGTCGATGTCGCATCCATTGCCGTGAGAGCGATTCCAACGGCGCCGGCACCGCCTTCCAGAGTAGTTTCTGCCTTGGAGATGGAATTAGCGGTGATGCTGACCGTTCCCCCCGGAGCATCGATCGTCGAGGCGCCGGTCACGTACGCTTTGGTGTGGCCGGTGATGTTGCTACTTGATTCGGCGACGGCCCCCGAGGCGCCGACGGCAACGGACACGGCAACGGTCAGCGCTTCGGTATCAATGTCAGCGTTCGTGTCGGCATCGACAAAGATCGCACCGCTGGTCGATTCAACGGTCGAAGTGTCAATATACGCGTCGACCGTGGTACCGATATCGTTCTTGCTCAAAGTCACGCCGATCGAGCCACCCGCGAGCGCGAGGGACGCGGCGATGCCATTCACATCGGCGGAGATGATGGAAGTATCCGAAGCCGCAATCCGGACATCGCCGGCCCCTTCGCCTGTGCTCGATCCCGAAATGTGCGATGTGATGACGTTGTTAATCTCGTTATTGGACTCGGCACCGGCACCTGCAATCGCAATGCTCAATCCGCTCGTCGGATTTGTCAGGGCGACAGCGGCCGAAACACTGTAGGCGACAGCATCGATATCCGAGTTTCCGGTCGCCTCGAGCGTGAGCGTGCCGTCGGAGTCAGCCGTCGATGCACCGTCAACATAGGCACTGACTTCGTTTCCAATCTCGTTGTAGGCGAGACCCGCGGAGATCGCGAGGGACGCGCTGAACCCACTCACCGATCCGGAAACCGCCAGCGAGCCGCCACCGGAATCGGCTTTGATGGTCGCGGAGTCGGACGCGGTGATCGATACCGCTTGGCCGGCGGAACTGGAGACCAATCCGGCCGAGGTGACATAGGCCTCAGTGGTGTTCGTGATCGTGTTCGTCGACTGTGCCCCCACGCCCGACCCTGAAATCGCAGCGGCATCATCCCCGGTTGGAACGGTAACGCTGGCCGCGGCAGCAACGGTGAGCGTGTCGATGGTACCGTCCGAGATTGCCGAGATCGTCGATGCACCTCCGGAGGTTGCGGAGGCATTCTTGACATAGGCTTTGGTGGTGTTTCCGATGTCGTTCGTCGCGATCGCTGCCCCAATCGCGACGGACGCGCCCGTTCCGACCGTAAAAGAAAAGACACCTGCAATGGCGGTGGCGTCGATCTCCGAGCCGTCGTTTGCCGTGAGATTGAGTGCTTTGCCCGCTCCAGAACTGACGCTTGCGCCACCATCGGCGTAGGCGAGCGTTTTGTTGTTGACCGAATTAATCGAGGCGGTTCCCGCACCGCCAATCGCAAGACCCAGGAACGTCGCTCCCGTTGCGATCGCGACGGCGGCAGAGCCGGCGAGGGTAAAGGCGTCGATCACCGAGTTAGACTCGGAAGTAACCCCGACGATGCCACCGGCGTCGACCGTCGCGGCGTTGATATAGGCTTCGGTATCGCTGTCGATGTCGTTGACGGCAACGGAGACACCCACCGATGCGCTTGCGGCGAATCCACTCGCGTTTGAGAAGATAAACCCGACGGAGATTCCGGCAATGTCCGCAATGATCTCAGAATCGTTGGTGGCGGAAATCGTCACATCACCGTCGACGCCTACGCCGGGAGCACTGCCACCGCCGTTGATGTAGGCTTTGGTGTCACTGAGGATGGTATTGCCCGCACCAGCTCCGCTGAAGCTTCCGCTGCCCAACGCCCCACCCAGAGCGAAGGCGTCAATCTCGGCCGTCGTGTTTGCTTCGACGTTTAGATTTCCGGCGATATCGGTACTCGATCCTTGGACGTACGCGAAGACGTCGTTGTCAATCTCATTCAGGGCGACCGAAACGCCAAAGGAGAGATTCACCAGGGTGCCTGGGCCAGATGAAAGGGCGATCGAGAGGCCCACCGCGCCGGCATCGGCCGTAATGATCGAGTTATCGCTGGCATGGACCGTCACGTTGCCGCCATTGGTAGTGATCAGGCCCGCCTGGCTACCATCTTTGCTGCCCTTGATGTAGGCGCTCACCTCACCCGAGATGTAGTTTCCGGATCCTGCACCCGCTCCCGAGATGGCGATGGTTGTTCCCACGCCCCCAGCCGAGACGGCACCGGCGCCGGCGATGGAAAGGACATCGATGGTGGGACTGTTGGTTGCCGTTACCGAAACGTCCCCCGATGCATTGACAATGGTGTCCAGCAGGTAGGCTCGCGTATCAGCGTCGATGTCATTGACGGCCACGCCGACACCCACGGCAAAACTCTTGCCTTCTGTGAGGGCGATGGCAATCGAGACACCGCCACCATCGGACTTGACGGTAATCTCATCCTCCGCAGAAACCGTCAGCGACTCGGTTGTAAGATCACTGTTGTCGATGAAGGCTTCCGTATCGCTCTCGTTCAAATTGACCGATACGGCCCCAGCGACGGACACGGCATTGCCGCTGACGGAACCTCCACCACCGGCGGAATAGACTTCCATATTACCGCCCCGGACGGCATTGACCACGACTTCATCGGCATCATCCACAGCCGAATCAACCATGAACGCGGCGCTCGTTACGGTCAGGCTATTGAGACTGTAAGCCCCGGCTAATGCGACATCCGTTCCTGTTGCCGTCAGGTCGACCGCGATGGCCGCTCCGCCGGTCAGAGCGAAGTACTTCTGGACGTCCTCGGAGCTCACCGTTATCTCGTCGGCTTTGATCAAGCCCGCATCGACAATCGATGCTTGCGTCGTCGACGTGATCTTGTTGTGCGAAACGGACCCCGCGATTCCGATCCCCGTCTTGGGATCCTGCGAACTGCTACCCAGAATCGATTTTGCCTTGGCGGGAGTGTCGTCGGGCACTTCGGGTTCATCTGGCGTGTTGGCGACGATGGCGCCGGCTAGCGCGAATGCCCAGAACTCGCCATCCGATATCGCGCTAACATCAATCGACTCGACCTCGATGTTCGAGGTCGTTCGCGGTGAGCTGCCCGAGCTTTCCGTTACCGAGGGATCGCCAATGACCGCGATCGTTGATCGATCAACGTCATTGATCGCAACGGAAGCGCCCACCCCGACGCCCTCGCCGAAAGCGATGCCTCCGACCCAGTTGATACTCGTGACAAGATCGCCGGCATAGATGCGGGCATCACGGCCGGTGACCTCGGCAAGACTGCCCAATTGGGCAAGCGTATTGCTTCGATGTTCGTTATACGCAAACGAACCACCGACGGCGAAGCGATCACTGTTGGCACCGGACTGGGTCAGGTTGACGTTGAACATGGCCTCTTCGGCCTTCATGTTGAATCCACCGTCGTCGCCACTTTCGATCTTTGCACTGTCGGCGACGATCGCGTGGGTGGTGTTGTCAAGGAAGGTCAGGAAGAAAGCACCGCCAATCCCCCCCTTGTCGCCGCCCGCCCCGGAGGGACTCGGAGGTGTCAGCGCCAATCGGTCTTTCGCTTTCTTCTTGCTAGCGCTGGTGTCAATGCTGATATCGAGTCCGGAGAAGATTCCGGACATGTTGATGGTCTGCATGTAGTTGGTGGCCTCCACGGAGACCGTTTGCTCGCCCTTACCATCGGTCTGCTGCGCAGCCTGGTTTCCGTGGGGGTTCTGTGCGTCGTCGTGCCAAAGTGGGTCCTGATTGATCTCGACGAGCGTTTGGACGGTCGCTTTTGAAACGTTGGTGAAGTCGAGAAGGTTGACAGCGCCGGCGATCGCCGTGTTGTCCGCTTGTCCCGTGCTCGAGGTCCAGCTGTTGAAGAGCGAGTCCCGTAATCCGAGCGTATTGTTCACGTAGCCCGTGACGGCACCATATCCCTCATTGCCCACCTTGTCCGCGAACTCGCCATCCGAAAGGGGAAGAAACTCATCGAAGCGAGTCAGGAACGGGTAACTGACGTCGCCGATGATCCGAGTCGCACGGAGGGCATCGAGTTTGGCTCCTGAATGGATGGTCGCCTCGGCATGATTGTTGTAGACGCCAACATTGAGTGAAACTCCAACACTCGTGTCGGCACTGCTTCCCCGACTGATCCCGCTGATGTTTTGCTGCGGCTCGGTATCACTCTGAGCGCTGATCGTGAAGGATTGATCGATCGTCGCCTGCACCTCGAGATCTTCATTGGACAACAAGACGGCATTGCTGCCGACGTTCGCGGTTACATCGTGATCGGCTATGGTTAGCGCAAAAGCAAGTCCCACGCTAACCGAGTTTTTGCCCGGTTTGGTCTCCAGCGTGTTGGTGGCACCGGCATTCGCCTTCGATTTGTTGTCCTGATATCGCTTGGTCAGATCCTGGATCAAGACGTCCACGACACTACTTCCAATCGCTTCGCGGAAGGTGTCGAACTTGCTTGGTTTAGCAAGACTTTCACTCGCCAATCCAGCGCTCGCGGTAGCGCTGTCATCCGCGTCGAGCGTAGCGAGAACGCCGACCCCCGTCACAAAACCCGAATCGAGCACATGCTTGGCCGTCAACGTGTAGGTACTGCCCGACGCCGCCGGTTTGTCCAACGCAATGCGGATACCGGCACGAGCCTCGTTCTCTGTCTCGGCCAACCCAATCACTTGGACGTCAGCGAACCGCGTGTCGCCCTGGAGATTGTTCTCCGAAGTTGCCGTAATGACGTAGTAGGTGTCGCCGTGCGTCAAGCCCGGAATCGGGTTAAGTGGCAGCCCATCAGAACCAAGGGTTTCCGTATAGATTACTGCCTGGCCCAGTTCGAAAGAATTGAACACATCGGACGAACGAGAAAGCGAGATCGAGTCCGCCTCGCGAGTGATGTCGGCGCTGTCAAAGTCGAAGGAATTGTTGGCGGTTTCCAGGCTGGTCCCGGATTGATCGATCAGATCGACAGGGTCGCCGATGATGGAGTCGAGCTCATTGTCAAACAGCTGAATCCATCCTGGTTGCCCGACAACGGGCACGATGAAATAGTCCGCACCATCAACCAGACCACCGATGCTCGTGCCGCGGCGGTTGGTGTAGTTGATGACGTCACCACCAACCAGAGCGTTTTCCCCAACGTAAATGCTGTTCGGGTGCGAGCCCTGGTCGCTGTAATCAACGAAGCCAACTTCGCTGGAACTGGCGACGGTTGGATCGATCTCGATCTTGACGACCGAGTCGTCCTTCATTTGCGATTGGATCGTCCCGTCGACCGTCGCGTCGATCTGTGCGTCGGAGAACTCAAGTGCCAGCGCCACGGCACCGGCTCCGTCTGAGTAAATTCCAGATGACGCATCGGCATTGGATACCAAGCTGCCATTGGCAATCACGTTTGCCGTTTTGCCGGCGACGATGGTTGCATCCTTGTGCAGTTCAACGAGCGATGTCACGTTCGCGTTGCTGACGGCAAACGATCCGGCAACCTGCTTTCCTCCGGGGTTCCTGATCGAGTCGAGGTCCCGCGATGTGCTTGTTGAGAGCACCGCGGTTGCGCTCGCATCGGCGGATACGACGACGGCATCCTGAGCTTCGATGTAGGCGTTGGAATGAATGTCAATCTGGGATGTGGCGTCGGCTTGCACGTAACCGAGACTCACCATGCTGCTGGTAGCAACGCCCGATGCGTCCGCAGCCGCGACGGCGTAGATCCCGACCGTTCCCGAACCAAGGATCTGTGCGCCGTCATCGACGGTGACGGTCGCGCTCGATTCCTTGAGCAGGACTTTGACGGGGAAGGCGAGGAGGGAGGTCAACTCGTCGATGAGAGGAGCAATGACGAAATTGTTGACATCTCGATCGGCCCCAATCGAATCGGAAAGGTTGCGGTCTTCGGTTTGGGCATACAAGTAGATGCCGCCGCCCTGGATGACCGCCCGCTTTCCGACGGTGATCGCTACATCGCGATTCGTGGGGAGTAAAGGTGACAGGTTTTCGAGGTCCGAGATGCCGAGCAGTCGGGCTCGTAGAAACACATCTTCCGATCCTGTATTGATTGACACATCATCGTCAACACTGATTTGGTCGGCGTGGACTTCAAGGTAACCGTTGCCGGTGCTGATGCTGCCTGAGAAGATCACCTCGTCGAGGTACGGATCCTCTTCAACAGCGGGAAGTCCGACGAACTCGTTCGCCGCGGAGTAGCGACTCCCGAAAACGTAGAGGTCGGCGCTGAAGTTCGCGTCAAGCGACTCGATTGTGATCTCGTCGCGCCCATCGAGTCCTTGAATCGTCAGTTCGTCGCTCGGAGAGGCGATGGAGAACCGATCTGATTTGCCAGCGACCTGATCGAAGATGTTGAGATTCTTAAACTCGATCTCAATTTTCCCTGCTGTGCTCGGGTCGGCACGCACGATGATCTCGTCGTCGAAGATCGATCCTTGAATGGTTCGCGATACGTCATCGCCAACCACGACCGACTGGCTATCGATGCCCTCGAAGTCGACTGTGATCCCGAACTGTGAGAAAGTTCCCGATGCATCATCTGTCGACGGATTGAAAGCGACGGGTTTATCCGCGCCGTTGATGTCCTCGATGACAAATCCATCACGAATATTGTCGTCGTTGGGGTCCGACGGATCCGATTGACCACCGTAGATCTTTCCGCTCAGGCTCGAACCCCCCTCGAAGACGAATAGGTCCGAGATTCCTTTTCGGCCTTGAAGTTCCTCAAACCCCGAGAAAGCCAATCCCTCGACCGTTCCCTTGTCATTTCCGGTGACCGTCCACAGGACACGTTCCGCGACGACATTGTTGGGATCCTTGAAACGTCCCCTGATGGTGTCTGTGTTCTGACCACCTACGATCGAGTTGATTTGGGCGACGTCGGCGAGGGGCGAAACGGTCTGCGTATCCAGGTTGACCTCAATCGCGGTGGAGTAAGCGGAAAAGTCGAGCTTGTCGGTCGCGAAGGTCAGATTGCTGAGTGCGGAACTGGCACCGGTATTGGCCGGATCCGGCGCGTTCACGTCAACGGCATTGGTACCGTCGGCAGCACCTCCCCGAACCTCACCCGTAACCGTTACGCCGTCGCTGAAGACGAAAACGTCATCTTGATTGCCACCTCGCAGGTTCTCGATAGACTGAAAAGCCGCGCCGTTGAGATCGCCCGCGTCGTCACTGGTGATGTTCCAGGTGTTGTCGATGTTCGCGCCGATGATCGCGTCATCGCCTCCGCGACCGTCGATGATTCCGCTAATCGTGCCCGCGGTCTGAAACACGAAGGCGTCGTCACCATTGTTCGCACCACTCAGGTTCTCAACGCTCGTGAACGTACCGGAGTCGAGAGAGCCCTCGTTGCTCGAAGTGATTTGCCATTCGTTAACCCGGTCGGTGAACCTGAGAATCGTCTCGAGCGAGTCATTTCCGCCCGATCCATCGAATGAGTACGATTCGAGCCAACCGTTGAGGCTCAACGTGTTGTCCAACGAACCTCCAGTCAATGCAACCTTCTCAACGCCCAAGAGTGGGAAGGACAACACCGCGTTGCCGTCGTCCAGTTTGAGCTCCTGGTCCAGCAGCTCAAAATCGCCGTCTAGTGTCGCTGCGACGGTATGGAATCCAGTCCCGACAAACTCGATCGTGAGCCCACTTGCCAGGGTCGTCAGATCGAGAGTGAGTTCCACGTCCAAACCGTCGGCGGAGATCGCGACCGTCGTTTCACCGTTGGCATCGACCGAGACCTCCGGACTACTTGGGCTGCTTGCAGAGACGAGATCAAACTCGTCGTCCTGCGCGTCGTAGCTGAGTGTCAGATCGGTGAACCCGGAGGGAAAGTTCAGCGACGCAGCCAGCAGCCGCCTGGCTTCGAGCGATTCGATCGCCATCATTCTTCGATTCGAGCCACTCGATCGTTTTCGCCTTCGGCGCTTCCGCTGTTGTGTTTGACTGAACGCGTTCTGGAACGAGGGATGGCGCATGGATTCGACTGTAGTTTTTGGAGAAGAACTGCGGTTTTTCGGAGAAGGACGCGGCGAAGAGCCGGGGTGTGTGACCGAGCCCGCTAAACGAATCCCGCGTGGGCGCTTTTCGCATCCACAGGAAAACTCCGATTTCCATCGGAAAGTTTGGAACTGCGATTCAATGCCGAGCGAGAACCCATCCGGATCGGCGTCGCTGCGCTCCTTGATTCGGCCTACTCGTTAGAATCTCGGCGTCTTCCGCTTCGGACTACGAACCGCGAGGCGCACTCGGCAACGCCTCGATTTCTGGATGAATGGAGTTCCCGCCCGACTGGTGGGAATTAGCGGTCAAAGTCACGAAAACGTTAAGGAAAGGCGCGAAACAGAGAGTCCGTGACTCCGATTCGTGTAAATTAGTCCACCGCTATGTGCGAAATGTCTTCTGAAACTGACGATCCCCTGCTTTCCGCTGCACTTCGCGGAGACCAGCGCGCGCTGGCGGACTTGATGGATCGACATCGCCCGCGGCTTGAACGGATTGTCCAACTACGCATGGACCCTTGTTTGCAGGGGCGAATCGACCCGGCGGATGTCGTTCAAGAGACCTGCGTCGCCGCTCTCGATCGTTTTGACGCTTACCGTCACGGCAATCGGGAATTCCCGTTTTTTCTTTGGCTTCGCCTCGAGACCTTGCAAAAGCTGGTCGACCTGCATCGGTTCCATCTTGGTGCGAAGATGCGAAGTGCCTATGGCGAGGTCTCGCTTCACGGAGGGGCGCCCCCGGTGAGTTCTGCTTCGCTCGCGGGCCAGTTGATTGGTAAGTTGTCGACCGCCAGTGGCGCCGTGATGCGGGCGGAGCTGAGTCTGCTTGTCGAGGACGCATTGAATAAGATGAGTGCAGAGGATCGGGAGATCCTGTGTCTTCGCCACTTTGAGGAATTGTCGAATATCGAAGCGGCGAGCGTACTTGGTTTGTCTGCCACGGCGGCGAGTAACCGCCATGTGCGGGCCCTTCGGCGACTGCGATCCGTTTTTCAATCCATTCCGGGCGGACTCGACCAACTTACGCTATGAGCGACAGCAGCGATGCAATCGAGTCGGCGCACCCCTTCAGCCGGATCGTCGAAGAGTTTTCAGAGGAGCTTCGACGGGGCACCCAACCCTCGATCGATGATTATCTCGCCAGGTACCCGGAATTCGCCGATGACATTCGTGAACTGTTGCCGACTTTGGCGGCGGTGGAGCGAAGCAAGCCGTTGAGTCGATCGGGAGTCGGTCACTCGGCCCGAGTTTCCCGCGGACTTCCCGGCCCCGGGGACGCCCTCGGAGATTACCGGATCATTCGCGAACTTGGCCGCGGCGGCATGGGGGTCGTGTACGAGGCTGAGCAGACTTCATTGAACCGCCGCGTGGCGCTCAAGCTGTTGATCGATCGAATGACCGGGGAGCGCGAGCGAAGGCGATTTGCACAGGAGTCACGCGCCGCGGCCAGACTTCATCATACGAATATCGTGCCGGTTTTCGGCGTCGGCGAACAGGATGGCCTGTGCTTTTACGTGATGCAGTTCATCCAAGGCGCGGGATTAGATCGTGTGATTCACGCGCTGCGCCGCAGGGAAGGAATCGAAGACCACGATTCATCTTCACTTTTCCCCAACAAGACGTGGGCCGAGGAGCCCTCGACTTCCGCGATCGTCCATCGCCTCCTCTGTGAGGATTCGGGGGCGACCGGTGGCACGAATGATTCTGGCGATTGCGATGCGCCGGTGGCGTTGCATCAACCGACCGGTTGGGAGACGAGGACGAGCCCTGGCTCTATCCGGGGGAATCAAGATGAGCACCTTCCCGAACACCAAGAGTCTGGCGAAGAGCAACCGCTGGCAAATGTCCGCCGCGGCAATCGCTATTGGCGGAACATCGCCGAGATTTCGGCGGACGCCGCCGATGCGCTGCAACACGCGCATCAGCAGGGCGTTTGCCATCGCGACATCAAGCCCAGCAACCTCGTGCTCGACCTGTCCGGTCATGTTTGGCTGACCGATTTTGGCTTGGCCAAGGCCGCGGAGAGTCAGGACTTGACGGTGTCAGGCGACATCCTGGGTACACTCCGCTACCTGCCGCCCGAAGTGTTCGAAGGGGAGTCGGGCCCGAAGGGCGACATCTACTCGATGGGATTGACGCTCTACGAGTTGCTGTCGCTGCGTCCGGCGTTTCCGGATCGCGATTCGCGGGTGCTCTTGAAAGCCGTCACCACCTCCGAACCGATGCCGCTTCATCGGGTCGAGTCGTCGATTCCCGAGGATCTTTGCACGATTGTGCATCGTGCCATCCATCGGGAGCCACAAGAGCGTTACGCGTCGGCTCGCGAGTTCGCGGAAGACCTGCGGCGGTTTCTCCGTGACGAGCCGATCCTCGCGCGCCGCGAAACGTTGTGGCGACAATCGCGTCGCTGGGCGCGGAATAATCGTGGTCTCGCGGCTTCGCTCTTGGGGATGGTGTCACTGATGCTCGTGATCGCGCTGGGGGCGATCGTTTCCGCGATCTATTACCAGCGACAGGAAGCCGAGCAGCGAGCGCTTCGAACCGCGTCCGACGAGTTGTCGGCGGAGAATCGTCTGCTCGCCTATGGCGCCCAGATGGTGGCCGCTCTCCAAGCCTGGCGCGGACACCGTGGAACGCTGCGAGCCAAGAATCTGCTTGCCCGCTGGATGCCATCGGAGAATGCTCCGGACCTTCGCGCCTGGGAATGGTATTTCGTCAACGCGCTTTGCCACCAGGAAAAAGTCGCGTTGCGAGGGCACGTCGGTGCGGTGACGAGAGTCGCTTACAGTCCCGATGGACAATTCATTGCGTCGGCGTCTCGTGACGGCTCGCTTCGGATTTGGGACGCCCAAACGTCGGATTGTGTTGGAGTGTTGCCGTGTGAGCATGGCGAGTTGTATGGATTGTCTTGGCATCCCGACGGTACGCGACTGGCCACATCCGGCCAGTCCGGGGTGACGATCTGGGATGTAACGGATCGCCACACCATCGGTGAAGGAGTGGCCGTGCGCTCCTTCGAGACGGAGGCGGAAGTCTTTTCGGTCATGTACTCGCCTCAGGGCGACCGAGTGGCGCTGGGAAAACGTAACGGACCGCTATCGATCCTGGACTCCCGCGACTGGGATGTTGTGTGTGAAATAGCGGGGCATCGAGTCGACATCTACACCCAGACGATCGGGTTCAGCAGCGATGGTCTTCGGATCGCGGTCCCGGGCGGCGAGCAAGCCTTCGTGTTCGATGTTGAATCTGGCCGCCAAGTTCACGCGATCGATACCGATCAGGGCTACATTCAGGCCGCCACGTTCAGCCCGGACGATCGATTGCTGGCGACATCGGGACGCGGCGCCCGGATCAAGATTTGGGACCTTGGTTCGGAAACGCCGGACGAGCCGTTGATTCTCGATGGCCATACTCATGGTGTCGCCGATCTCTCCTGGCACCCCACACGGCCACTTCTGGCGTCCGCGAGCTGGGACGGTTCGTTTCGAGTTTGGAATCTCGTGACGGGGGAGCAGATTGGCGATCCACGTGGTCACGATCGTCACGTCTTTAGCGTGGATTGGAATCCGCAGGGATCGCAACTGATCAGTGGCGGTGACGACAACCTTGTCAAAATCTGGAGGCCGGAGCACCAGGAAGATCCTCGCATCGTCGCCCGTTCGCCTGTACAGATCCTGTCGATGGATGCGAAACTCGACCAGTCGATCGCGGTGATCGGAACAAAGACGGGAGTCGTCCAACTACGGAGCCTCGTCGACGGTTCGGTGTTACGCGAGCATGAAGTGGGCCCTAATCCATTCGTATTCTCCGTCGCGTTGGACAACAACGCGCAGCGTTATGCCTTTACGGAAAAATCGGTCGGTGTTCATATCCATGACATACGAGGAGAGACTGCTCCCACTGTTCTGAGTGTCGAAGGAAGGGGCGCGAACCACGTGGAATGGAGTCCAGATGGCAGAACGATCGTGACCACCCACAACGACACGGAGATCCGGTTCTGGGATGCCACATCCTATCAACGACTACCCGGGCTCACCGATGGCAAGACACGGTACCAGCGCGCCGTGTACAGTCCGGATTCGTCGAAGCTATTGGCGTGCGGATCGCAAGGTGAAATCCAAATTTGGGACCTGCGTTCGCGGCAGTTTCGTAACATCGAATCGGGTGCAGAATTCATCGCGGCCTTGTCATGGACTCGTGATGGTCGCCAATTTGCAGCGTCGTTGGCTCCCAAGCATGTTGCACTTGTCTGGGACGCCGAGACGCTGGAAGTCCAGCATCGGCTCGAAGGTCATTTTGAGGTGATCGGTGCGATTGATTTCAGTCCGGATGGAAGGCGGATTTTCACCGCTGATGTGCGAGGGTCGATGAAGATTTGGGACGGGAATTCGGCAGCCGAAGTCCTCTCGCTGCGTGCGCCGATTGGCACGATGAACGAAGCCTTCTTTAGTGAAGATGGTTTGTCGATCGTTGGCAGTTCTGGCGGTCGGATCGTCGTGTGGGACGCGTCGTCCGGATATGAAGCGGCGCGTCGGCTTGAGGGGCGATTGAATTCGGTGCGAGAGACCGATTGACGAACATCGGTCCTTGTCGTCGTACAGACACCCCGCCTGGTGAATTCTTGAGTTTAGGTGGGTCGCCAGTGACGCGGTTCCTTCACGCTAATACCTCGCCAATCACTTGCCCGTGCACGTCGGTCAGGCGGCGGTCGAGTCCGTTGTGGTACCACGTCAGCTTTTCGTGCTCGAATCCCAACAGGTGCAGCACCGTGGCGTAGAAGTCCCAAACGGTTGTCGGGTTCACCTCCGCGCGTCGGCCAAACTCGTCGGTCGCTCCGTAGCTGACGCCGCCCTTGACCCCCGCTCCCATCATCCAACACGTAAAACCATCGGGGTTGTGGTCGCGGCCGGCGGTGCCCGCCTGATGCGTTGGCATGCGACCAAACTCGGTCGTCCAAAGCACAAGCGTGTCTTCCAACAATCCCGATTGCTTGAGATCGGTCAGAAGCGCAGCGGTCGGCTGATCGAAGATCGGGCAGTGGCGTTCGTAGTCCGCTTTGAGTGTCTTGTGAGCATCCCAGTTGAGCAGGCCGTCCACGCCCGAAGCACGCGAGGCGCAGAACAGACTCACGTATCGAACGTCGCGCTCGAGCAACCGTCGGGTGAGCAGACAGTTCCGGGCATAGGCTGCCTTGAGCGGGTTTTCGTCCTGCGTCCCATAATGCTCGTGGACCGCGGCGGACTCGCGCGACAAGTCCGACACTTCGGGAGCAGAGAGTTGCATCCGCGCGGCAAGCTCATACGCGGCGACGCGGGCTTGAAGATCGCTCTCGGCAGGATTCGCGGCGGCGAAGCGACGATTCAGTCGAGCCAACAGTTCTCGCGAAGCGGTATCCTCGGCGGCCGATACGGAAGCGGGCTGATTGAGATTCCGAATCGGTTGCTGGTCGCTCATCATGATCGCCTGATGGCGGGCTGGCAGGAAACCGTTGGACCAATTGGCTTTGCCATTGGGAGGTTCACCACGAATGTCGGTGATCGCGACGTACGCGGGCAGGTTCTCGTTCTCGCTGCC
>JARFQX010000775.1 GCA_029287555.1 Rubripirellula sp.
GACTTCCAGCGGCATGACAACCTGATCGGATATGTATCCACCTTCTCGTCTCAGCGAGAACACTCGATCCTTCATGTCAGGACAGGCTGACAGAATTGCTGCGCGGTTGACACGCGTCATCGTCAAAACGAGATCTGCGACGTTCATCACGGCATCATCCAAACCACGGGTGCTATGCCCCGTCAAATCAAGGCCTCGCTTTCCCATTACCTCAATCGCTTGAGGACTGGCTCCGCTGCCTTGGGAAGCGGCCACACCAGCCGAGAGGACGCGGACGGCATCCTCGCAGCCGAACTTCTTGCGCAACTGTTCTCTCAGCAATGTCTCAGCCATCGGACTGCGACAGGTATTACCTGTACAGACTAACACGATGACGGGCTTGACGAATTGATTCATAGCGGCTCGCTCGATCACTCCTTCGCGCAGAATCTCGAGGCGATTGCCCCGCACACGGGCAACCGTCGACGCTCCACCATAGCGGGTTGGGCCGTCGTCGAGCAGCAGTGGTAGAGCATCCCCGAGCTGCTCAGCAACCCCCTCCGCAGTGGTGGGCGGCTTCTCGCCGTGCAGGTTGGCGCTGGTCAGCACCAGGGGGCCGGAAAGATAACGGTGGACGCCCCCCAAGATTCGGTGATCGACCACCCGGAACCCGACACAGCCATGCTCGCCGGAGATCCGTTGACGGACGCCTTCGGGGAGCTGGGTGAGAGCCGAATAGGGCGACGTGCAGGGAGCCACCAGCGTCAGAGGGCCGGGCCAGCACCGATGGCACAGACGCCGGGACAGGGGAGACATCTCGCAGATAAAATCTTCGGCCGCCTCCCGGCCGGGGACTGAAATCGCAAAGGGCGAATCGCTGCAACGCCCCTTCATCTCGAACAACCGCTCGACGGCGTTCACATTCAACGCGTCGGCGGCCAGGCCGTATACCGTTTCGGTGGGGACTCCCACGACGCAGCCTTCGACCAACGCCTGAACCGTGCGGTGAACAATGTCGCGCGGGTCGTCGGTGGCGCGAAGGTCAAGTGTGGTAAGCATAAACCAGTAGCGATTCGACCTTGGGCAAGCTGGACCACGACGATCGGATCCTTTAAGTGGATCCCGCCGGGTATAATTCGGAGGAGCGTTCGGCAGGATCCAACCGCATCGAAGAGTCTTTCATTGTAAGAGTTCAAGAAATGCCTTCACAAGTCGGCCAGGATCTCCCGCCGCTTTCGGACCGTCGAGGCTTTCTGCGGAGCTGTCTGGCTGCATCCACGTTCGCGCTGGCACCGATGGCCGGCTGCGTGCCGAGCAGTCAGGCAGGCCGACCCGATTTGGTCTGGGGGCGTCGGGGGCTGAGTCCCGGCCGCTTTCTTAAACCACGGGCGATCACCATCGATGACCAGGATCTTCTCTACATTGTCGACACCACGGGGCGGATCCAGGTATTTGACTCCGACGGCCAACTGATTCGTTTCTGGCGAACTCCCGAAACCGCCAACGGTCGGCCAACCGGTTTGGGTTTCGCTAAGTCGAGACAAGGATCCAGTCGACCAGACGGCATCGCGAGCGACGAAACCGATTCCCCGGGCGCACGCATCCTGGTCGCCGATACGCATTATTACCGCATGCTCTCTTACACGCTCGATGGCCAGCTTTGCAAGCAGGAGGAGATCGGGGGCACCGCAGGCCATTTACCCGGTCAATTCGCGTTCGTCACCGATGCGACCTGTGACGCGCAAGGCTGTTACTACGTCGGTGAGTACAATGCGTCGGATCGGATCCAGAAGTTTGACCCGGACGGTAACTTCGTGACGCAGTGGGGCGGGACGGGACGAGAGCCGGGCAAATTCTTTCGTCCACAAAGCCTGGTCATCCATGACGACGTGTTGTGGATCGCCGACTCTTGCAATCACCGCATCCAGCGATTTGATATCCGTGAAGAAACGCCACGATTGATCGACATCTGGGGTGAACCCGGTTCGGGACCCGGGCAATTCTATTATCCCTACGGCCTTGCGATTGCGAGCGACAATTCGATTGTCGTCATCGAGTACAAGAACAATCGAGTGCAGCGATTCGAGTCCTCGGGAAAATGGATTGCAAGCTGGGGCGGCCCCGGTTTCGAACCTGGCCAGCTGAATCAGCCTTGGGGCGTCGTGGTCGATTCGCGCGATCGCGTTCACATCCTGGACAGCAATAACCATCGCGTCCAACGGATTGCGTTGCCCACGTAGCGCAGGGTTTTGGGAGTGGCGAGGGGTGAGTAGCGAGGGGTGAGTAGCGAGTAGCGAGTGGCGAGTAGCGAGTGGCGAGTGGCGAGTGGCGAGTGGCGAGTGGCGAGTGGCGAGTGGCGAGTGGCGAGAAAAGATCGATCGCTGTTTCTTCACCCTTCACCCTTCACTCTTCACTCTTCACTCTTCCCACTTTCCCATCGGTACTGGCATCAGCACGGTTTCGGCGGGGACCAAACGGAGATTCTTACAGCGTGAGAGCTGGAATTGTCTTGGTTGTTCGCGGGACAGGCAAAGTCCCAGGAATCGATAGCTTCCCATGAATCGGATCGGGCTGACGAGGCGGTGCGTGCGATTTCCCTTTGCATCCGCGTAGTCCATCTCAATCACAAACCGGTCGGAATCTTGCATTGCTCGGCGAAGAATGCGGTTCATCAACGTGTTTCCTAAATGTAGGAGGACTGCCTTACCATTCCAATATTCGCCCCCCCACTGACACGTCTGGTCACGCCCATTCCTCACCACTCACCACTCACCACTCACCACTCGCCTCTCGCCTCTCGCCTCTCGCCTCTCGCCTCTCGCCTCTCGCCTCTCACTTCTCGCCTCTCACTTCTCCCTATTCGCCAACGACGAAAAGCTCGAGTCGTCAGATGACGAAACTCGAGCTGTTCGTGTACGAGGGTTGCGGTTTCCGACGCGTATTCGGGCAACCCTCGTAGAGCCTCCGCCCTACGGAATTCGATTGCTAAGGTTGTTCAGGTAGAGGCATTCGCCGAACCGCTTGGGGTGCGTTGTCGGTCTGGGGTTCGGCGTGGTAACTGATCGGAATGACGCCCTGGTCGGGATTGGGTGGCCCCGCCGGCGAGCGCAAATTGCTCCGGCTGGGATCTCGGATCGACTGCGGCTCGGGAAGCGACGTGTCGTCGGGAACCTCGCGCAGTTGATCGACGTCGACATCTCCCTCGCGTGATTGCAGCATCTGGTTGGTGGAGTCGCCCATTTCTCCGAGCGGAGTGTCCTCGACATCGACCGAACCGTTGTAGGGATCCATTTCCAACTCGGTGGCCGCACCACCTTCAAGGATCACCTCGTCCGGGACAATTCCTTCTACGCCATCGATTCCACTTCCAATGATTTCAGTTGTGCTTCTGGGATCAAGCAACGGTCCTTGCCGCACGACCCCGGGACGCGTGACGCCGTACTTCTTCATCTTGCCAGCACTTCGCTCGCGGGCCCGCTCCAAAGCATCC
>JARFQX010000875.1 GCA_029287555.1 Rubripirellula sp.
TGGAACGAGCCGAGTAAACCTGAACCAGGTAGCCGGCGTGCTCAATCACACCATTGCCGTGGTCCGTCCCGCTCGGCAACGAAGCGTTCGCCGCAGGGGTGAAGAAGGCTGGGCCAGTGCCGGTGGGACCAGCGTGAGACGATTCAAAGGTATTTCCCGTGGTAGCGGAGACTCCGAGTACTGCCGCATTCGTCGTCGCTCCGGGGATCGTTGCACTGCTCTGGATCACCGTGTGCCCATCACGACGCGTGGCAACTCGTCGATACCGTTGCGCCTTCTCCGCGAGCATTCGAGCGCGTCCGGCCGTCACCGAATCGGCCGATTGGCTCGCCAAAGTATTGGCGGCTCGTTCGACTGGCTCCGTCTCCGCCGAACTCGCCTGGGAAGCCATCAGCCGGGAGAGTATGAGATTCAAACGGTCAACATCCGCATTACTGACTTCCGCTTCGATTTGCGAGATTCGTTCGGCGGGAACGACCTGGAAAGCTGGATTTGCCGAAGTCACAGCGTTGCGTGAGTCAGTGATTGCCTGAGGCGAACCCAACGGCATTTGAGCCGAGGCCTGCATGATCGGGTTGCCGACACCAGCGATCGACGACGCTTGGCGAACGGCATTGGAAGGATCGGAGCGGACATCGGCGGCTTGCCCACCGGCGGTTCGGCTCGCGCCGGCAACCCAATTTGAATCGAGCGCGATGTTGCTCGCCGGCGCGGTTTGTGGTTGGCCGCCGATCTCTTGAATCTGCGGTCTGGTCATGAACTCAAGGGATGCCAGTAGCCCGCCTTGCTTGAACGCATCGAGCGCCGACTGTGGCGCTTCGGCCGAAGCCTGCACAGCGTACTCCGAGTTGCGTGACGCTCGGTCGCGACGCCAATCCTCGTTGAGACCACTGCCGATCGCTTCGTCTCGATCCAACACGGATGGACCGCTGGAGGCGACCGACTCGGAAAAATCGGTATCACGACCGGACGCTTCCGATCGCCTCGAGTCGTCATCGACGTGAGCGGTCTGTCGGATGTCTGCTTCGCGCGCCGAGTCGGTCACGGAGTCGCGCGAAGCCGGTTCCGACCGTGCCATCTTTGGCTTTTCCTTTTCGCTCTCGCGGTGGCGGACCGATTCGACGAGCTCTTCGCTGGTCATCACCACCGAGTCACGGTGAATCCAGCGATACTCACCCGACGGCGGTACGATCCGATACCAAAGTTGCGGTCCATCGGGGCCTTCACGTTCGCTGCGACCGATGATGGTAACCGGTTCGCCCTTGGCCAACTGAACCTGCCATCGATATTTACGGGCCCGCCCCAGGTGTGTCCCGATCCAGGCGACGGTGCGGTCTTCGCTAATGATGCCTTCTTCCTGGGATTCGTCGAGTTCGACCGTATCGGCAGGAATCCAGCAGAAACTGTCTTCGGGAGGCCGAATCCCCAGCCAACCATCTTCGGTTTCGGCATAGACATCGAGCGTCTGGCCGTATCGCAAGGGATCGGTCCGATAGTAATCCTCCGAAGGCCCGCAGTAGGCGAACGCTTCCTCCTCGGCCACGAACACCGAGTAGGGCGCAAGTGTCAAGTCATCCTGGGCCAGGCCAATCAAGGGCGGGGCACAAAGGAGAGCGATGGCGGGGGCAACGATGGAAAACGAATGAAGACTTCGCAAGGATCGCATCGCGACTGCACCTTCCTGGCTTTTGCGGCAATGGCTGTGAGTTATCCACTTGGTCGATAGCCAACCGACGCGACCAAGCACAAGAGGAATTGGTGACGGGGAGTTTCACGCCGCGTTTCCCAAGATCGATTCAGATTCGTATTCGCGCGAGGACGTCGCCACACTTAGGATCTGGCACGCGGATGACGGAGTCAGAGAAACGACCAGAAAGTGCCCATGTGTTTGTTGATCACTTGCGAGTTCAGCGGCGAGACGATTCCCCCGTGGATCCGGTCCGGTAACGGTCCGCTGGAAAGCAGCGTGGATGCTAGCGTTCACGGCGCATCGCTGCGTCCGTTTGATCCGCCTGGAATCGCAACCCAATGGGAGCAAGAGCTGGTCGGCAAGGCGGACCGGCCGGCTCGTTACGCCGCCGAGAAGATGTCCGCGCAGCTTCGGCCAGAGCTGCAGGCCGAGTTGATCGTCAATGAGACTCCCAGTGGTTTGATCGATGTCGCCCGGCCGCGAAATCATCGACAACTACTTTCCAAGCCCGCGCGATCGTTGCCCCCTCAGCAACGCGATCGATTGATCGAGCTGGTGTACGACCGCTATCGCCAACGGATTCGTTCAGCAGTGGGTGCGATGTTGTCCGCACATGGCTGCGCGATCCATCTCTCGGTGCGCAGTTTCAACTTGCGCAGTTTCAACTCGCGCGGCTGGGGCAAACCTCGCCGAACGGATGTCGGCCTCCTGTACGATCCGGCGAGTGCCGGCGAGGTGGCATTCTGCTTGGATTGGATCGACGAGATGTGGCACCGGGCCCCAATGCTCAGGGTACGGAGAAACTACCCGAGACGAGGGACGGGCGAGAGTCTGATCAAGCAGCTGCGGGCCGAATTCGCGGGACAAACTTATCTGGGGATCGAAGTCTGGCTCAATCGAGCCTGGGCAAGTCGAGAGGTGAGGCTTCGCGACGAGGCGATCCGGGGCATGATCGATTCGCTTGGGGCGATTCTGGCAGCCGAATTACCAGCCGAAACGCTGGCAGCCTGAGCGAAGTCGCAGGCCCCGCCGACCATCGGCAGTCCGATTTGGATCGACGTCGGCGATGCCCCAAGTGTCACTTGGCAATCCGCCCGCCGAACCGTAGAATTTGATGCTCGAGCACCCTTAGCTCTACTGGATAGAGCATCGGTCTACGGAACCGTAGGTTAGAGGGTCGAGTCGTCTAGGGTGGGCTCTTAAGGCGAGACGCCGCGGGGGTTGGTGGGTGT
>JARFQX010000838.1 GCA_029287555.1 Rubripirellula sp.
CCATCGCGCTCTCGATGTCGTGCAACCGGATCTGCACTATTTCGGCGGATACTTGCGCAGTACACGAACTGCGTTCATGGCGGATGCTGCGGGTCTGCCGTGTACGCCACACATGTCGGGGTGGGGACTAGGATTCCTGCAAGCCCTTCACTTCATGTCGTACATCCCCAACGCTGCCGCTCACATGGAATTCAAGGGATATGGCAATATTCCGTTTACGTGTGAATCGTCTTCGTTGAAATGCGAGCGAGGGATCATTCGTGTGCCTAGCGGTCCTGGTTTCGGTATCGACATTGACCGGGACTACGTAGACGCCGCCCTACCCGTTTAACCATGACGAATCGGTTGAAGGAAATAGGGATGCTTGATTGCAACGGACGCAACGAGAAGCTCGGCTGAGCTCAGCCGTGTCTGATGGCCGTGCCAGCGAGGCACGCGGTCGGCCAATATTTTCAGTAGATCGGCTTCTGCGTCTTTGTCAACAGGCATTTCTGATAGGTATCTAAATGACAAAGAGACTGGTCGCTATGAAGTGTGGTTTGGTGGCTCTCGTTGTCGGCCTGATGGCGACCGCGGTCTACTTCTCGCGCCATGACAACCAGGATCCTCTGATCCTGGATGATGTAAGCCGGCTGAATCAGACTCGCGTTAGCGAGATTATACGGCCGCGAAGTGAAGAGGAGCTTAAGCAAGCGCTCGAACGCGCGAGGCGACTTGGTCGCAAGGTTTCGATTGCTGGGAAGATGCATAGCCAGGGCGGACACGCGTTCTACCACGACGCAGTTCACCTTGATATGACGGCGTTCAACAAGGTGATTGAGCTGAGCGAATCGAAAAAGACCATCCGCGTGCAAAGCGGCGCAACCTGGAAGCAGGTTCAAGACCACGTGAACCCGCACGGACTTGCTGTCGCTGTGATGCAGTCCTCGAATATCTTTACCGTTGGCGGATCGCTCAGCGCGAATGTACACGGTCGCGATCCGCGCTATGGACCTGTGATAGAAACCGTCCGTTCGTTCCGGTTGCTGATGGCCGATGGCAGAGTCGTCAACGTCAGTCGGACTGAGAACGCTGAGTTGTTCTCGCTGGTAATCGGCGGATTTGGGCTGTTCGGTGTGATCCTGGACGTCGAATTGGAGTTGACGGAGAATAGCGTTTACAAGAAACAAACCGTTGCGCTCAATTATCGACAGTATCCCGCCTACTTCGAGAGTCACGTCAAGAACAGGCCCGATGTTGGCATACATTTCGGTCGCCTATCGATCGATCCAGAATCTCGTCTTTCCGATGGTTACGCGGTGACCTACACGGAAACCGACGAAAGGCCGGAATCTGTATTTCATCTTGCCCAAGAGCATCACATCAGCCGCGACAAGTTCTTCTTCGGGTTATCGAGAACTAAGGAATGGGGCAAGGGATTGCGATGGCGTTCTCAGCAGAACTGGGTAGATGTGCCCGGTGAAGTTGAAATCGTCGCGCGCAATAATGTGATGCGGCCGCCGATTCAATTTCTCGAATACGATTCTACGGACGACACCGACATTTTGCAGGAGTACTTTATTCCCCCTGCCAGCTTCGTGGAATTCATCGACAGGCTGCGGCGAATCGTCGAAGACGAGGAGATCAATCTGCTCAGCGTTACCTTGCGTTTCGTTCCCGCCAACCAAGAGGCGTTCTTGAATTACGCCCGGAATGATTGCCTGGCGGTCGTCTTGTATATCAATCAGCAGCGATCGGCCGACGGGATTCAGAAGGCCTTGCGGTGGACGCAAAAGCTGGTCGATGCTGCGCAGCAGTGCGATGGAACTTACTACCTGGTCTATCAACGATATCCGAGTCCCGCGCAGCTTCGCATGGTTTATCCGCAAATTGACCATTTCCTGGAACGTAAGCGTCATTATGATCAGAACGAATTCTTCAAGAACCGGTTCTACGAACACTACGCGGGCAGCATCACTCCGGCCATTGCCGAGGAGGTGAACCAGTGACGGCTTCGAAGAAACGCAAGCTGACTCGTTTTGCAGTGGCGATTCTTACGTTGCTGCTTCTCTCGTCGCTGTATATGTTCGTCTACGAGCCTGAATATCGCGGCAGCGTGGATTTGCTGGCACAGCCGCTGTTGATCGCCCACCGCGGGTTGGGGAATCATGCGCCCGACAATAGTGCGGCGGCCGTGGAGCTGGCAATCGAATCGGGGATGGATGGCGTCGACCTTGACACGCAGCTGACGGCCGACGGATCAAGATGGTTTTCGCAGATCCGCATTGAACATTCTCGATAAGACTGTCGACGAGCTACCTTCCGAAGAGAGACAAGCGTTCTTCCGAGCTTTACGCAATGCGTCCGCAACGATGAACCACGACGGCACGCGTCGTTTCGTGAATGGCTTGTTGGAGCTTTGGGAACAGGACGATGAAGCTGCGATGGAACATTTGCGGATCGCATTGAGCGATGGAAATATTCGCGGCCTTGTGGAAAAGAGTCTTTCGCAGTACGCACCGACGATGCTCAAAGAGTTGAATGCGCAATTTGAGACTGATTGGACGCAGCTCCGCCTCTGACTGGGATCAAGCCGCGTCTCGTCTGCACGCGAAGCTGAAAGAAAGAGAGTCTTTGTGAGGCCGCGGGTACTTGAGGAAGCCGAAGCCGAAATACTTTCGGCGACGCTTTTCTACGAAGGGCGGCATTAGGACGTGTGACATCCCCTTCATCCCCGCGTTCACTTTCTTGTACCGCGCGATCCCTCGTCAACAGAACAGCCTCCTTTCTTCCTCCGCTATTTTCGATCACTCACCTGTCGCCATACAGCGCGAACAATCAACGCATCGACCGGGAGGCAAACCACCAATGAAACAGCCAGTCCGACCAACAGGTTGATTCCCTGCCCAAGCAGCAAATAGCTCGCATAAAACACCAACGCCGTAATCAAAGCGTCCAACACCAGGAGCGGAAACAGCAGTGTGTCGGCGACCGCGAGTGGCATACCGGTCAACGTCCCGCGGGAGTGACGAATGCCGCTGACGGCAGCCAACCCTAATGCCGTCGTGCCGATCGGCGCCGTCAACCCCAGCGGCAACACGGTCAAAATCAGCAGCCATTTCCAACGTGTGAGTCCCGGGTTCAGGGGCGTGCTCCCGGGTAGCACCTGATCGCTCACTGCCGATCCGGCGTCTGCTTGATTGACCCCGCTATCTTGAGTGACTTCTCGGACCACTTCCTCTGCAGCATCGCCCTGTCCGGCGTTGAGTCCATCCGCGCCGTCCATGATTCGTACGCGTTTGACCACCGGCGCGGATGACCGACCTGGCCGAGTGGCTACCGTTTGAACCGTCAAAAACAATACCAGCGCAAGGAAGAAGAATGGGCTCCAGGCCGCACCCCACAACGCCAACCGGGACAAACGCGGTGCTTCGCCTGAATCCGCCAGGCCTGTTGATTGCAACGATGCTGGTATCGTGGGAGTCGTGGCGGCGTTCGCCCCGTGTCGACCGCGACGGGAGTGATGTTCGCGA
>JARFQX010000886.1 GCA_029287555.1 Rubripirellula sp.
TCGAGGTCGCGGCGACCGAAACCTTCAACTTGATCAAGACGCTTCCCAATCACAACGAAGACGCCTCCCTCAACCCTGAGGTAACAGATCGCCTGATAACAGGCATTCTGGTGGTTGGCACCTCTGACAACCCGGTCATCTACGTCACATCGAGCGATCCCCGGGTGGGAGCCGGACCGTCAGGCTTCGACTTGAATCTCGACACCAACTCCGGCGTCGTTTCGCGGCTGACTCGGAATGGAACGGCTTGGGAGAAACTTGATCTGGTCCGTGGTCTATCTCGCTCGGAGGAGAATCACGCGAATAACGGACTGCAGTTGGACGAGACAACCAACACTCTGTACGTCGCCATCGGGGGCAACACCAATATGGGTGCCCCTTCGAACAACTTTGCGCTGCTCCCGGAGTACGCGTTGTCGGCAGCGATCTTGTCGATTGACCTCGATGCGATCGGTGAAACCACTTATGACCTGCCGACGCTTGATGATGAGGATCGACCGGGAACGATCGACCTGAATGATCCCTTCGGTGGGAATGACGGCAAGAACCAAGCGAAGTTGGTACCCGGCGGACCGGTCCAGGTGTACGCGCCCGGATTCCGAAATCCTTACGACCTGGTGATCACCGAATCAGGTCGGATGTATTCGTCCGACAACGGTCCCAATGCAGGTTGGGGCGGCGTTCCGGTGGGCGAAGGACCGGAGGGCAATGCAACAAACGAACCGAGCGAGCCGGGCGAATCCTACGGCGATGGCTTGCACTTCATCACAGGCCCGGGCTACTACGGTGGTCATCCGAATCCGACACGATCCAACCCGAGCAACACATTCAACTCCAGCAATCCACAGTCGCCGGTCTCGGTCGCCAATCCGATTGAGTCCGACTATCAGGCGCCCCAGCCCAATGCCCAGGGGCAAAACCTCAACGGATCGTTATTGACTTTCGGCGCTTCGACTGGTGGCTTGACGGAATACACCGCATCAAGTTTCGCAGGCCAGATGATTGGACATCTGCTCCTCACCAGTTTTGACAACACAGTCAAACGAATCGAGTTGAACAGCGATGGCGATCAGGTGCTCTCGAGCGAGAACCTGTTTTCGAGTGTCGGTGCCGCACCTTTGGATGTCACGACACAGGGGGACTTTGATGTCTTTCCTGGAACGATCTGGGTTGCCGACTACATCACCGGTTCGATCTATGTCTTTGAGCCCAACGAAACAACTGGTTTCTGTCCCGGCGATGATGACTGCGACGGCTACACCAACGAGGACGAGGACGCCAACGGCACCAATCCCAAGAATCCCGGTGACGTGCCTCCCGATTGGGACCAGGACTTCACGTCGAATTTGCTCGATCCCGACGACGACAACGATACGCTTGTCGATACGGTAGATCCTTTCGCAATCGATCCGAACAACGGTTTGGCGACGCCGATTGGCACCGTGTATAGCTGGGAGAACACGGAGACTCTCGGCGGTTTGTTGAATCTCGGCTTCACTGGCCTGATGACCAATGGGGTCGATGATTACGAATCGCTGTACGATGCCAGCAAGCTAACCGCTGGCGGCGCGGCCGGCGTGCTTACTTTGGATGAGTCCACCGCCGGAACCGCGTTGAACACGATCAACACCCAAGGTTCCGCCTATCAGTTTGGTTTTGATGCCGGCGCCGCGACGAGCCCCTTTACCGCGAGTACGAGCCTGCTGAGCCCGTTCTCAGGTCTGACTCCGAATGCTGGAGAGCAGGCGGGCATGTTCCTGGGCACCGGGGATCAAGACAACTACATCGAGTTGGCAGTGACCGGCACCGCGAGTGGTCAAATCCAACTGCAACTGATTTCGGAATTCGATGCCGCGGCGACCACGTTGGCTACTTCGTTACCGATCAGTGCGAGTGACGTCGAGTTCGTCGAGCTGTTCCTGAGCCTCGACCCGACGACGGATGTGATCGACGCGTGGTACGAGGTAACGATTGGTGGAGTTGGCCAGGGCCTGACTCGTCTCGGTTCCCCGATCACCGTACCTGCGGTTTGGGCCGACGGCGCCATGGCCGTCGGCGTCATCGCGACGGATCCTTCGCCCGAGTCTCCTGTCCCGTTTACTTGGGACTTCTTAGGTGTTGAATCGTTCGTTCCCGGTGGCGGACCGCTTGGAGTCGACGCTGGACCCGATACCGCGCTCAGCGGTCCATCGGTCAACCTCACTTTGGACGCCGATGTGGTTGACGGAAGTTCCAGCGATGTTCCGCTGCGGACCGTTTGGAACCTGGTGAGCGGTCCGGCTGACGTCAGCTTTGCCGATCCCTATGCCGTCGATACCTCGGCGAGTTTCAGCGCGGCTGGCAGCTATCGCTTACGGTTGTCCGCCGACAATGGGAACGAAATCGTTGCCGACGAGCGATTGGTGACCGTGTTCCCTTCATCCGGTGGTCTGGTCACGTCGCTCGACGTATTCGACAGTGCGGACCAACCCATTGGAACCTTGTCGATGAACCCGCTTGATCCGGGCGACATTCAATGGGCTCCGATTCTTATCTCGCAGGACCAGGTGAACAACTTCTCAGGGTCGGCCGACGGAACCAGCGGCAGTCCTGCCACGGGAACCGCCGACTTCTTCTACGACGCTTCCACCAACCTTCTCAACTACAGCATCACCTACGAAGGCTTGACGGCGGATCTGACCAACATTCACATTCACGGGCCAGCCAATGCCGGTGAAAGCAACATGGCGCACATCTTCGATGTTTTCTCGAGCGTCGAAGATGTCATCAACGCCGGGGTGAATCGACGGTCTGACACGATCGTCGGCTCCGTGAACTTGACCAGTCACACGCATGGTGGCGGTAACCCGACGCCCACGCTTGCCGAGGCACTCGCGGCGCTTGGTAACGGCCAGGCTTATATCAACATTCACAGCGAAGCATTTCCGATGGGCGAGGTTCGCGGCAACGTGCCGGCCGCGGTCGCGGCTGCTGCTCCCTTCTTCGATCTCGGGATCCTTAACACCTCCGATCTCCGCTTCGAGCCGACTTTCACGGGCGATGTCGCTAGCGTCCGTTATGAACTCGATGGAGTTGAAGTCGACACCGACAATCTTCCCGGCGATGGCTGGACATGGTCCGGCACGACGGGCGACCACGTGCTTGTCATTACGCCGTACAGTGAGCCTGGCACAAGCGGTGTTGCCGGACCGGCCTACACGGTTCAGTTTTCCGTTCGTTCAGCCAGCGAACAAACGCGACTCGCAGCATGGCAACCGATTGCCAACGCTCCGTATCCGCAGTACGAAGGTCAGGGCGCGGCGGTCAATGGCAAGCTCTACATGTTTGGTGGCTTCGTCAATGGCTCACTCGAGGTGACGACGCAGGCAGCCGTGTACGACCCGACACTCAACACATGGTCTTCGATCGCGAATGCCCCCGTACCGCTGACGCATGGCTCGCACGCGGTCGACGGCGACAAAATCTATGTGCTCGGAGGCTACGTCGGAGCGCATCCTGGCGGCAGCACGGACCAGGTGTGGATCTATGACACGGTAGCGGACGCCTGGAGCGCCGGTCCGAGTTTGCCCGAGGACCGCGGCGGCGGAGGCGCGGCAATCCTTGACCGCAAGTTGTATTACTACGGCGGTGCCTCGAGGACACCAGGAGATGTCGCCAGCGCGGTCGATCATCCGGACACCTGGGTTCTCGAGTTGGGGGCAACCGATTCGCCCACCGACGATGGCACGACGTGGACAGCCCTTGCCGATATGCCGACGCCCCGCAATCACATGGCGGGCGTGGCCCTGGGCCCTTATCTGTACGCAATCGGCGGACAATTCAAAGAGAACGAGTTGACGGGTAACTCGGATTTGGTCCACCGCTACGATCCAGCCAATGATGTTTGGACCGAGGTTGCCAAACTGCCGATAGAGATTGGTCACATCACCGCGTCTTCATTCGCCAGCGGTGGAAGGATCTTTGTGGTCACGGGGGTCACCGAGAATTCGACCTCGACCGACACGATCTTCATGTACGATCCGGAGACCGATACCTGGTCACGGCTTCCTCCCGCTGCGGCCGCCGTGCAATCGCCGATCGCGGTCGAGATCGATGAATCGTTTTACATGATTGGCGGCGATATCGGCGACGACGCCTACGTCCTCGATCTTGATGAGTCCTGGTATCCACTCAACTCGATGCCCGTGGCCCTGGGCGAGGTCGCCGCGGGTGTGATCGGCAATGTGGTTTACGTTGTTGGCGAAGGAAACAATGCGACGCTTGGTTACGACTTAGGTTCGGGGCAATGGCTTGACGTGGACGGATTCGCGACGAGGCCTTTTGCGGGGGGGCATCATGCGGCGGAGGTGATCGACGGAAAACTCTATCTGTTTGGTGGACTGGGTGCGGGCAACGAGGGGAAAGTTCAAATCTACGATCCATCCGCCAATACATGGACGTTGGGAGCGGACGTTCCCTTCGCAACCGGATCCGCTGCAACGGCTCTGATCGACGGCAAGGTGTATCTGGCCGGTGGCATTGTCGGCGGGACGACAACGACGCAATCGGCGGTCTACGACCCGGCGACCGATGACTGGCAGCTGATCGCACCGATGATCGACGGCGTCAACCATGCGGCGGCGGAGACCGATGGGACTCGGCTCTATGTGTTCGGTGGTCGAGCCGGCGGCAACGTCGTGAGCAACGGCTTCGATTTCGTCCAGGTCTACGATCCGCTGACGAACACTTGGAGTTCAAGCAGTCAGGGCTTCTTGGCGCCACTGCCGGAGCCTCGTGGCGGCACCGGCAAGGCGGTTTACCTCAACGGTGACTTTTACGTCTTTGGCGGCGAAACGGGAGATCGCCCCGCCGCGAATGCTGCCGGGACGTACGATCGCGTTGACATTTACCGCGCGAGCACCAACACGTGGCGGGTCGGCGTACCAATGCCCACCGCGCGACACGGTATCTTCCCCGTTGAACATGCCGGCGTGATCTATCTCGCCGGTGGAGGCACGTTCGCTGGGTCTGGCCAAAGCAACCTGCTCGAGGCCTACTATGTGGACGCAATTCCTAACGGATCCGCTGAGGACACTGGTCCGCCGCCGGACGCGCTGATTCTCTTAACTGAAGAAAGCACTTCTGGATCTGATAACGCGGCCAGTGGTCTCATCAATCCTCTCGACATTAATCGCGACGGGCGAGTCACGGCGCTAGATTCGCTGATCGTCATCAATTCACTCGGTCTTCAACAGGCAAGCGGATTCGATAGCGGTTCCGCGTTGTCGCTCGATGGGGCAAGTTTAGACGTCAATCGCGATGGAAGAGTTTCGTCGGTCGATGCGCTTGTTATCGTCAATGCACTGGCAAAGCGAACTCGATTTGATGGCGAGTTTGCTGCTTCTTCACCCTCCGCTTGGATCTCACTGACAGATCGAGAGCTCAACCGTCGTGATGACGCGTTGGAGCAAGATGACGAGCTATGGACTCTCCTGGCTGACGATGCGCTGCGAGCTCGGCAAGAGAATTCCTTTTGAGTGAAGCGTCACCACGTCCCCTTACTCGAGGATGAGTCGGGGTCGACGCCGATGCAATCGTTAGGATCTGAATAACCGCTAACACCCATTCAATTCTCGCTTCCCCGCTGAATGGACGCAGCGGACCGATCGTGATCTGGTGGATTACGTTCTTGGCTTAGGCAGGTCCGAACAATTTGAGGTTTCTCGCGGGACAATGCTTGAGACGCATCGTCTTCGTGACGAAGATCGAATCAACATCGTTCCCGGTAGCCTTGCACAATGAAGGTCTGTAGCACACGACACCGCCATGAAGCTTATCGTGCAAATTCCGTGTCTCAACGAGGAGGAGACGCTGCCGGCGACCTTGCGAGACATCCCGCGTGAAATCGATGGGGTGAGCAAGGTAGAAATACTGGTGATTGACGATGGTTGTACGGACCGAACCGTTGAGATTTCGCGGGAGATGGGGGTCGAGCACATCCTGCGTTTTCCAGCAAATCGCGGTCTTGGCTACGCCTTTGCCGCTGGCATCGACCGCTGCCTGGAGCTCGGAGCCGACATCATCGTCAATACGGACGGCGACAACCAGTATTGCGGTGCGGACATTCCGAATCTGGTTAAACCGATTCTGAATTTTGAGGCCGATATCGTGATTGGTGATCGGCAGCCGGAGAAGATCGCACACTTCTCCTGGGCGAAAAAGAAATTGCAGAAGCTGGGAAGTCGTGTTGTTAGTCGCCTTGCCGGTGTCGCTGTGCCGGATGTGGCGAGTGGGTTTCGGGCATACAGTCGTGAAGCGGCAATGCGGCTTACTTGTTCCACGGACTTCGATCACACCGTCGACCATGTGATTCAGGCTGGTCGAAGACACATCATCACCCGCTCCGTACCGATACGTACCAACGAGAAGCTGCGCGAGTCACGTCTCTTCTCGAATATCGGCGTTTTTGTGACGCGGTCACTGGGGGTCATGATCCGAGTCTATTCGTCTTATCGGGCGATGAAGATCTTCTCGGTGGCGGGTCTGATCACAGCTTCGATGGGGTTTCTAATCGGACTCCGTTTTCTCTACTACTTCTTCTTTGATCCGGCATCCAGGGATTTGCACGTCCAATCGTTGATCCTGGCATCAATCCTGCTGCTTGCTGGCTTTCAAATGATCTTGACTGGCATCGTCGCTGACCTGATCAATTCAAATCGCTCCCTGCTTGAAGATCTGTCCTACAGGCAGCGACGCGATGAGGAAGGTCCCAAGCATGAATTAGGGGATCCCGTTCAGGTCCGCCGCACCAAGCAGACGACTTAATCCCGTGACCACATGCACCGCTGATGCCGAATCAATGGACGCTCGTTCGACAGCGGGCTGGTCGCGCTTGCAGTTAGCCGTCATCGTCTTGGTGTCGCTGTTTTATCTTGCGACGTTGCGTCATGGCCATAACTGGGGCGGCGACTTCGCGCAGTACATTCTTCATGCGAGAAACATCGCGACTTCACAGCCGTACGACGAGACTGGGTATGTCTACAATTTGATGCATCCAGAGATCGGGCCCCGCGCGTACCCGCCGATCTTTCCGCTCTCACTTTCGCCTGTTTATGCGGCGTTTGGGCTGGATTTGACCGCTTTCAAGGCGCAGTTGGTACTGGTCTTCGCGCTGTCGCTCTTGGTGACCGCAAAGCTGTTCTCGGTCTCACTGCGTCCAAGTCAACTCATCGTTTACCTGCTTGTCGTCGGCCTTTGCCCGATTTTCTGGGTTCAGAAAGACGCAGTGGACTCCGAACATCTGTTCATCCTGTTGTGGTACCTATCCATCCTGGTTGCCGATCGATGGTATCGACAAGGTGCCCTGTTTCGTTCGCAGTGGCTTCATGCGGCGATGCTGGGATTCTTGATTTACCTGACCTATGGGACCCGGACGGTGGGAATCGTGCTTCTTCCAACCGTCGTTCTCTGCGACCTCATTCGATTTAGAAGGTTGACGGTCTTCGGTAGTTTGACGATCGCTACCGCGCTCATCTTGATGCTGATTGAGAAAGCCATCTTGCCAAGTTCGGGAGCCGGCTACTTGGATCAAATCAATAAGATTGATTTGCGAAGCACTCTTGGCAACCTGCGGACGAACTTGGTGGCTTTCTCGATGATCTGGGAGAACGGCCATTCGGACGCCATTCGGAAGGTAGCCGGCACGTTGTTGAGTCTGGTGGCGATGATCGGCTTCTTGCGGCAGAACCTTCCTAGGCCATCGACGCTCGCGATCGCGATGCTGCTTTACTTCGGCTTGATTGTCGTTTGGCCCTCAGCGTCCTGGATCCGGATGGTACTGCCGCTGTTTCCGGCCTACGTATTCTATGTTCTGGTCGGGATGGACTTTTCTTTCATGCCGGTGAGTTGGCAACGCGCGATGTTGGCAGGTCTTTGCGCCTTTTCGATGTTGTCGTACGCCGTTTGGTACCGTCAAGCCAATTTCGTGGAAGTTGAAGGTGTAGCGAACGATTCCGCGGTCGATCTGTTTCGGTTTGTGCGTGATGCAACTGAAGACGACGAATTGTGTTTGTTTTTTAAGCCGCGCGTGCTCAGCTTATACACCGGTCGACCGGCTACCGCCTATCCGAACGATAGGCACGCGGATCAGGTGTGGGAGTATGCGAAGGCAAGTGGTGTCAAACTCGTGATCGTGCGTGACGATCCGCTTCTGATACCTGAGTGGGATATGAGCCACTGTGCGGAGAGAGAACTTCTCAAACAATCGGATGAACTTCGTGAAGTCTGGAGAAATGACAGTTTTCGTGCGTACCGATTGAGGCACTAGCGAGTCGCTCGCTTCGTGCTGTGAGCGAGCTTTCAACGATTTGCTTCTTGGGGCCGCTTACCGAACGAGGCTATCGTTTCGGCCTTGTTGGGACCCGGGTGGGTCCGTGACCAGCCCGGGCCGCCCGGACTACTTTTCGCATGCGGCGAAAGTTGCGTCGGTCCAGAGCTGATGCGGTCATGCTGTGCACGGCGGTATTCGCTGAATTCGCTTGACAGCGGAATCAACGGATTATAGTTGAATGAGTTCTTGAAGCGCGGGCTGATGAAATCGGTCGGCGGCTTTTGGAGGCCCCGTGCTGTTGCAAGTTTGTGGGCTGCAGAGCCGCAGAGGGGGCACTATCGCGTCATAAAATTCTTCGCTGGTGGCTATTGTGCCCGCGGTCTAGCTCGTCACGAGTTCGGGTGGTCGACCGCTTCGTGCAAGTCAGTGGATCGATCTTGTGACGATTGTTTTGATCTGCAGGAAGGTAACCAGGCCGTCGATCCGACTATGAGCGCCAATCCCGAGACCGATCAGGGCCCGATTCGAACCGGCCTGTTCCGCGCGACGACCGTGGTGTTTGCCGCCACGGTGGTGTCCGCGGTGTTTGGGCTGCTGCGTGAGATTCTAATCGCGAGCGAATTCGGGACGTCGAATACCACCGACACCTACTTTTTTGCCTACGAATACTGCACCAGCATTTCTCTGATCCTGCTTGGCGGTATGGCACCAGCGTTGATCGCCATCTATACGGCTTCGAAGCGGAACAGTGAGGCTGTGGGCGACGATCTTGGCAGCACCGTCATCAATGTCTACGCGCTGGGGTTGTTCGGGGCAAGTCTCTTGTTTGCGCTCGCTGCACCGATTGTCGGCCCGCTGCTTGCGTCAGGGTTCGCGCCAGCGGAACAGCAGTTGGTGATTCGATTGATGTGGTGCTTAACACCAGCCCTGTTGCTCTACAGTTTGACGCTGGTTCTCAAGAGCTTGCTTGAAGCAGAGAAACTGTTCTTTGTTTCGCAAGTCTCAAGTGGCTTCCTGGCGATCGGTGTCATTACTTCGGTGATCCTTTTCGCTGGATCGTTAGGTGTCTATTGCCTGCCGATTGGGATGTGCATTGGCACATCTCTGCAAGTTGCTTGGACGGCATTCTGGTTATCGCGAAGCGGATTTCGGTATCGATTCACGATTCAACCTGCCACACGGGAGTTCAGGCGTTTCGTATCTGTTCTCTGGCCCGGCTTCGTCGGAGCCTTGATCATGAGTGTCTTGCCGCTCATTGACCGCTCAATGGCATCGCACTTGGAGGCCGGGACGGTCACCTGTTTGAGTTTTGCCGAGCGACCGATGTCCCTGGTGGCTCGATTTGGTCTTTCGTCGCTGATCACCGCGCTCTTGCCAACCTTTGCGGCAATCGCCGTGCACGAACATCCCAAACAACTTCGTGCGACCGTGTCGCAAATGCTGCGGATCCTGGTCTTTATTTCCGTTCCGTTAGGGATCTTATTGGCGGCTCTTCGTGTTCCAATCATCGCAGCCTTGTTTGAGCGTGGGAGCTTTGACGCCGATTCAACACTCCTTACTTCCAGCATCTTTGCGGCGCTCGCCATTGGGTTATGTCCGCTGGCTGTGACGGTAGCAACGTCAACCGTTTTCAAATCAATGCAAGACACGAAAACGGCTGCTTTCCTTGGCGGTGGGAGTTGTCTGGTCTCCAAGGTGTTCTTCAACTTCATTTTGATCGCTCCCCTTGGTGCCGTCGGTCTTGCGCTAGCGACGTCGTTGCAGTACACCGCTTCGAGCCTGCTGCTCTTGGTGTGCCTTCGAAAGCGTCTGGAAGGTCTCGACCTGCGTCCGCTGCTGAGCACAACGGTAAAAGTGATTGCGGCTTCATCGATCGTCTATTTGGTTGTCGACTGGATCGTGCAAATCACCCAACTTCCGCCACTCGGTGTGTGTCTGCTTGGATCTGCGGTGGGTGCCACGGTTTACCTTGCACTTGCGTTCCTGTTGAAGATTGAAGAACTGACTGTCATCTATTCACACTGCGCGGAGAGCCAAGTACTACGCCGGTTTGTCCCACTTCGAATTCAGAAAATCCTGCCATGAACAGCCTTCTGACCGTTCCCCGGCCTGCCCCGACTGAGAAACCTTGTGAATCCGAACTAAGGATTGCGATGCTGCTGCCAAGTCTTGTTATCGGCGGGGCCCAGGAGGTCGTCTGTGGTCTGGCCAGGTCGTTTGCGAGAAAAGGCTGCAAGGTGGTAGTGGGCGTGCTCTTCGAGGGTGGTCCGTTAGAGGGTGAACTTCGTGCGCAAGGCACTGAATTCGAAGTCTTCGGCCTGCCGAGAAGGCCCATTCGCAAATTACCCCAGTATCTGGCAGACATGTGGAGGCTGCAGCGTCGATTGCGACAGTTCTTGCTTGATCACAAAGTCAATGCGATTCAGACAAACAATCTAGGGTCGCAGGACTTTCTGCTCCTCGCAGTCGCTCATCAATTGAAGATTCCGGTGGTCACGCTCAATTTCCAAGATGACCGTGTGTTCCCACCCGAGCGTACCAATCACGTCCATTCGCGAATTCAGCGGCGGATGTATCGGGTAGCTCGTCGATGGGCGAGTGACTACGTGGCTGTATCGCCCGAGACGAAGTCCTCGCTGGTTCGTCAGACGAAAGTTCGAGAGGACCAAGTTTCGACAGTATGCAACGCGGTCGATGTCGAGAAGTTTGCTGCGCCTGTTGACGTTCGACGCGTGCGAGAAACATTGGGGCTCAGCGCTGAGAGCAAGTTGCTGATTACCGTTGCAACGTTCAAGGAGCAGAAAGGGCATCGATACTTGATCGAGGCCGCGAAGACGATTGTGGAGCGGGAGCCTCGTGCCCATTTCCTCCTCGTTGGCGACGGGGAGCTGCGTGAGGAAGTCCAGCGACAAGTTGAGCAACTCGGTCTTAGCGAGCACGTTCACTTCCTGGGCAGCCGGCGTGATGTGTCGGACCTCCTGGCTGCGAGTGACATCTTCATCTTGCCTTCGCTATTTGAGGGCCTTTCTGTTGCCTTGCTGGAAGCGATGGCGGCCGGCGTTCCTGTCGTGGCAACCGCGGTCTCCGGTACGACAACGGTGGTAAACGATGACAGCATCGCCCTGCTTGTTCCGCCAGCGAACAAGGAATCGCTTGCCGACGCCACCTTGGGTTTATTGACGAGGTCGGCTGAGGAACGCGAGGCACTGGCGGCGGCGGCCCGACAGAGGGTGCTGGAGGAATTCAGTCTGGATCGGCAAGCAGCCAACTACATCACATTGTATGAGCGGCTGCTGGCAGAGAAGACGCGGCGATCGAATTAGAAGCGAGGATCGGAAGAATACCATGGTAAGCATTCTACTTCTGGCTCAATTGCTGATCTTGTTCCTGCTGTTGACTGTGCTGAGACAGCTTCCACTGATGTTTCGGATCTTCTTGGGCCTGATCATCACCTGGCCGGTCCTCAACCTGTACGTGCAAATTGATCTTCCCGCGGGCGTACCGGACATCCACTACGCCAGAGCAGGCGTTTTCGGTTTGGTTCTCTGCGTTATCGTCACAGCCGCGATCGCTGCGAAGTACCGACGTTCCCTCGCGACGACAAACCGCGCACTTCAACAACGGCGTCAAAAATTCGACCAGCGCCCGCAATCTGCCAGTGATCCGCGCTCTGCTAGTGATCCGAGCAGCGAACCGCAATCCGATGCGGTACCCTCGCGAGCGATCTCGTCGGCTTATCCGATGGTCGCCAGTTCGCATGCCGAGCAGGGAAGCGAAGGCTATCACGGAAACGTTTCAGGTCTTCCACTGTTGGCGACGGCTTACGTAGGGCTGGTTGGGGCGTCCTTTGTGGCTGGCTTTGCGACGGGTTCGGTGGGTTCCACTGCAGTCGCGACGTTCCTTGACTCGACACTGATTCCGGTGGCCATGTACTTGTTCACCAGGAAATACGTTGATTCGCCCCGGCGACTGGTATGGCTGCTCGGAGCGATACTCTTTTCATCGATGGTCATCTGTTTGACCGGGATCTATGAAAACACGATGGACTTCACTCATAGCCCGTTTCCGATTGCGCCGATTAACGAGTCGGGTGATACTCGATGGCTCGGCGTACCAGGGGGACGGGCAGCAGGTGTCTTGGCAAATCCCGCCATCTACGGCGGCGTCGTCGGAATGGGTTTGTTGTGTTGTCTGACCTTCTTCGCTCATAGCGATGGAAGAAGCAAACGCCTGTTGTTTGCCGGCGTTGGGTGCGTGCTAGCCTACGGTGTGTTTGTTTCCTACACACGGTCGGCCTGGCTTTCCGTGGCTATCGCGGTGTTCTTCTCGCAGTTCTTCATCCGCGGGCTTTGGAAGATGACGGTGCCACTGTCGTTGGTCGCTGTGCTGTTGGCTGCCATCACTTGGGGCGCACTTTCTCAAAACGACCTGGTTCAAGATCGGGTGATGGACACGGAAAACGTGACGGGGCGCGTGGAGCGAATCGTCTGGTCCTGGGATCGGTTTCTTGAGCACCCGATCCTGGGTCAAGGACCGGGTGCACTGGATGCCATGATGCAAACGGTTTTCCAGGAAGAATTTGACACCTCGCACAACACTTACCTGACGATGATGGTCGACTATGGCTTCGTTCGCTTTGCTCTCTTTCTAGCGGTTGTGGCTTCGTGGTTGACCAGGGCTGGGTTGATCCTTGCATCCAGTCGACGTGGCCAGTTCGAATATAGCGTCATTGCCGCAATGGTCGGATTCCTGCTGATCTGGCTGCTCAGCGGTATGAGCATTGAGCTCAAGCTGTTCCCGTATTTTGGTGCACTGTTCTGGATAGCCGGTGGTGTTATTGAGCGACTCCGGGCAGACGCAGTCGCAGTCGATTTGGGGCGGGGGCAACGCAGGCAGCGGAATTTCAGCCCAAGAATTGCAGGGGCAAAAATTGGACCAAGAGAAAGCGGAGCTCCGTCATATGTTTGAACCGGGCAATATTGGGTCGGATGGGACGCAGCGGATTACGATCGCCTTTGTGGAAAACCGCCTAGTCTTGGGAGGTGGAAGTGAGCAGGTGGTTTACGACGTGATACGCGGTCTGGATCCCAGCCGCTTTCGTCCCATCTTGATCTGTCTTCACGAAATGGGTGAGTGGGGCGAGGCACTTTCGAAGCGTGGTATTAAGGTCTATGAGCGTGTAGCTGGGCACTCCTTGGATCCTCGAAATATTCTTCGTTTGTCGCGAATACTAAAACAGGAACGCGCCGATTTTCTTTATGTAACAGATGGTTTCC
Organism: Rubripirellula sp.; assembly: GCA_029287555.1. GTDB lineage: Bacteria > Planctomycetota > Planctomycetia > Pirellulales > Pirellulaceae > Rubripirellula. The sequence goes on from JARFQX010000886.1 coordinate 13,585, forward strand.
ACAACATGATCGCGGGGAGGTTAGCCGCAGCGATCGCTCGCACACCGCAATCGGTTTTGATCTTTCATTCCTACGACACCGTCATGAGAAAGGCCCTCACGCGTTCGAGACGGGCCGTCTTGGATCTAAGCGATCGGCTTTTCCATCCACTCTTCCATAGAATCATTGCACTTTCGGAGAGTCACCGAACCTACCTGAATCGCGTCAAACGAATACCCGCTGAAAAGATCTCAATCGTCTACAACGGTATCGATTGTGATCGCTACGAGAGTGACGCCGATGCTTCGCTCGTCCGGCAAAAGTACGATCTTCCGATTGACGGTACGGTCATCGGGATGATTGCTGGTCTAAGACGATGGAAGGCGCATGACATGCTGCTTCGAGCAGCAGTGCCTGTTCTCGAGGAGTCGCCCGATACGGTTTTCGTGCTAGCAGGAGACGGGCCCGAGCGGGAACGTCTGGAACAATTGGCGAAGGATCTTGGAGTCGACACCAATGTGCGATTCCTGGGACGCGTCGAAGATGTACCGGAACTCTTGGCTGCACTGGATGCCTCGGTGCTTTCCTCCATGCACGAAGCCTTTCCTTTGTCGTTGTTGGAGTCCATGGCCGCGTCCATTCCACTGGTGGCAACCGATGTCGGAAGTGTGAGTGAGATTGTTGAGGACGGAGTCAACGGGTTTCTGGTTCCGTCAGGCGCCGAGGCTGCTTTCGCGGATGCAATCTTGAGGCTGGTGCGGGACCCGGAGTTGGCCCGCCGTCTGGGTGCCAATGGCCGCAAGAAGTTGGAGGCCCAGTTCACGCTGCGACGCATGGTCTCGAGTTGCGAGGCGTTGTTTTCGGAATGGTGGGAAGATCTACAACCCATAACCGGTCCGCAAACGGTCGAAGGTGGTCGGGCCCGTGTCCCGATGCCACAATCCCGATCCCATAATACGGCTTGACCTCCAGTAGCGGATTCCATTTCCCAGGGCGGCGAATCAAGCCGCGGTCGGCGACGAGGCGACCACGCGGCCCCACATGCTTCTCGCTAGCACGGGGCACTTGGAAATTGGCAAGCAGGGCTTGGGAGTTCCGAATTTCTTGCTGGATAAACTGCAGTTCGCGACTAACATCGAATGCAACAACGTGTTCATTGCTCGGGGGAGTGCATGCCGATAGGAGTTGAGCCTTGGACAAGAAATACTTCATGCCTCGATGGTGGAGGGAAGCCGTAGGAGGGCGCATGAACGTGTGGGCGCGCAGCCTTCACTTTCAACCGTACACTTTTGATAAGACTGTCGAGGGAGTGACCTTCCGATTTCACGTCGCCACTCCCACGGGCGACGCCTGGTACGGCAGACAGACCGGGCAAAGTAGCCTCGAGATGGGTTTCGTGAGGGATCAGCTCTTACGCCGCGGCGATACCATACTCGAAATCGGTGGACACCACGGCAAGGACACCGTGCTGCTAAGCAAGTGGGTGGGCGTTGAGGGCCGCGTCATCACGTTTGAGCCGATGCCGGACAACGTGGAAGTGATCTCACAGAACGTCTCGCTTAATCAGCTAGGAAATGTCGAAGTCGTTCCCATCGCGCTGGGCGACAGCGTTGGAACAGCAAACATGCGGCGCAAGTCGAATTCCGCGGTCAAAGCCCAGGGCAGGGGCGGGACCGTGGTGACCATGAGCACCGTGGACAACTATTGCGAGGAACATGGGCTAACGCCGGATCTTCTCAAGGTCGACGTGGAGGGATTCGAGCTCTCGGTTTTGGCAGGGGCCCAAAAGACCCTCGCTGAAAGTCGCCCTTCCCTGCAGATCGAATTGCATTGTGACATCTTGGGACGCTACGACGCAACACCGGAGGATATCTGGAACGTTATTGATCGCGATGAGTATCACGTCTGGATTCAACGGACCGATCAACACGTTCCGGTTCCCTACGACGGTGCGGAACCGCTTATCGGTCGTGTTCATCTATTCATGAAGCCCCGGGAGACGAACGACAGCTGCGATTGAGCCATCCGTTGCATCCTGAGCAATTGACAAGCCGCGCTCGATCTCTGTGGAACGACCATCCTCTCGGACATGTAGGCATGAACACCGCTATCAAGCACGCCGTCGAACGGACGGTATTGACGACGTCGCAAGCCGGTCGGTTGCCGTTGGTAAGTTCGCGACCGCGGATCGCGGTGTTGCATCTCATGAATGCGATCGCGGATTCGAGCATCACGAGTATCGCCGTTGATCAAATCAAGCAGTTCGGGGATCAGGATTTTGAATGGCACATCGGTGGGCTCGGTGGAGCGGATCCTGCCGAGCCGTTCACGGAGCTTGGTGCCAACGTGGTCGACTTTTCGGAGCGAGCTAGCGGACCGATGCAATTGGCCAGCGCAGTGCGAGCCTACGTGAAGCAGCATCACATCGGTCTGGTTCACACGCATACGCCCCGTACGACGGTCATCGCGTCGCTGGCGCTCGGGACCCGCCGGTCCGCTAAGCTTGTGGCTACCAAGCACCTGCACGCGGTTTCCCAGGAGCGAGCAACTTGGGGCTGGCTGTTTAAGTCGGTCGATCGCTGCGCGGTCTATTTCCCGGATCAGATCATTGCGGTGAGCAACGACGTGGGTGAGCAAATCCGAGCTCTGCCCGGCGTGCGGTCGGATCGGGTCCAAGTCATTCAGAATGCCGTCGACATCGAAGCCTACGATGCACTGGCACAAAGAGAGGGATGTCGAGCCGAGTTTGAGATCCCGAGCGAGTCCACGCTGCTTGGTTTCGCCGGTCGTATTGCCAAGCAAAAACGTGTTGACCTTCTACTGGAAGCCTTCGCCGAGGTGTCGAAACGTCATCCGCGGGTGCGTCTGTTGATTGCGGGTGAAGGGGAGGAGAGTGGACAGCAACAGGCTTATGCTAGCGAATTGGGCGTTGATGATCGCGTGATCTGGGCGGGGCATCGGCGAGACATGCCTCGTCTGCTAGCGGCGATGGATATCTACGTCCAGTCGTCCGTCAATGAAGGACTCTCTTTGAGTCTGTTGCAGGCGATGGCGGCTCGAACGCCCGTCGTGGCGACCGATGTTGGGGGTACCCGAGAGGTCGTCAGCCAAGAGACCGGCCTGTTGATCGCGTCCGGCTCTTCGGAGCCGATCTCGCGGGCGATTCTAGACGTCTTGGAGGATCCTGTCGGGGCAGCGCGCCGCGTCGAGAAGGCGTGGAGCCTGGTCAACGAAAGATTCAGCGTGACGAAACAAATGGAACAGTACCGCACGGTCTATGAAAGACTGTGTGAAGTTTGAAAGGTGAGGTTGGAAGATGCAGAAAACGTTGCGAAACAGAGCCGCGGAAAGATGATTCACGATATTGGTCGGTCCTTCGAAGAAGTGGCGCAGCAGATCGCTCCGCGTGGGCGCGTGGCGGAACGCGGCGCTCCTGCTCAACGGAAATTCCGAGTGCTGATTATTTGTCATCAGATGTTGCCTCGGAGCGTTCGGCCGCGCTCGATCGCGCTCGCATTGGCCGAAAAAGGCCACGATGTCACGTTCGTCCACACTGCGACCGACGCCCGACTACGGACGGAGGTGTACGAGGCCAACGGGATGCGCTGGGTGGCCGTACCCGACATGCTATGGGGCCGGGCCCGAGCCGGCTGGGACTTGTGGAGCACGTTGAAGCGAATCGGCTACCTCAAGCGAGATGGAGGGCCGTACGATTTAATTCACTGTTTCGAGACCCGTCCCGCCACGATCCACGCTGCGCTTTACTACCAACGACGACACGGTATCCCGATTATCACGGATTGGAACGATTGGTGGGGTCGGGGTGGCATCATCGACCATTTCCGTCCGAAGTGGTATCGGACGCTTTTCGGTCGGATGGAGACCTACTACGAAGAAGCGTTTCGCACCAAGGGAGTCGGTTTGACGGTTATCGCTACCGCACTGGCCAAACGCGCGATGGACCTTGGCGTGCCTGCCGATCGCATCTGTCATCTTCAGGGAGGGACGTTCCCGGACTATTTCGTGAATCGGGACAAGCGGGAGTGCCGCCAACGCCTCGGTTATCCGATGGAAGACCCGATTCTGGGCTTCTCGAGCGTCGACGGTCACTGGGATCTTGAGCTGGTGATGAAGACGCTGGCAAGAGTCAAGCGGAAGCACCCCACCGTCAAGTTGATGTTGACGGGAAGGGCGAGCAGCACGGTTCGCGAGTTAGCCCGTCATCACGGGGTTGAGGACGACCTGCTGTTGACCGGTTTCCTTTCGAATGAAGATCTGCCGTGGCACATGGCCTGCGCCGATCTATTTCTCTTGCCTTTTCCTGAAACGCTCTACAACCTCGGACGCTGGCCTAACAAGTTTGGAGACTACATGGCGCTGGGACGTCCGACCGTTGCCAATCCAATCGGCGATGTGGGGACTTTTTTCGAGAAGCACCCGGTGGGACTAACGGCTGGATGCGATTCCGAAGAGTTTTCAGAGAAGGTGGTTCAACTCCTGGACGACCCGGGTCTGAGCCAAAGGCTCGGTCGGACGGCTCGGGAGACCGCGCTCCAGTACGACTATCCAACGTTGATTGGGAAGCTGGAGGACTTCTATTCCCGCATGCTTGAGATACACGGTGCGGCGTCCGAGGGGCGTCACGACTCAGCTTGCGTTAAGGATATGTGAACGACCGATGCGGCAAGGAAAAAACTCCCGTCCTCGCGTCGCATCACCAGCCACTGGAGCTGACGCCGAGCCAGCGATGTTTTCGACGCAGTCTTTGCTCGCCGGTTCGGGGTTCGTCGCCAACTCTTGCCGACTCGACTTTGCAACGGAACGACCATACACCTGGATAACTCCATTCAACTTCCTGGATCGACTCCAATGAACGCTGCTATTGATTGTGGATTTCGCGTCGTTAAACCGGATCACGAGGATTGGGATCGGTACGTGCGGGATCATGCCAACGGAACGGTATTTCACACTTCGGCGATGATACGCGCCTTCGAGGCGACGCGAGGCTTTTCACCCTATGCGGTCGCAGCTCTGGGCGCTGACGGTCGGATCATCGCCATGCTGGTCAGCTACCACGTCAAGACGCTGGAATTGGCTGCCCCGATCTCGTCCCGTGCGGTGCAATTCGCGGAACCGCTTTGCGATCCCGATCCGAAGGGATCTGGCGCCCTGACGGGACTGATTCATTTGCACGACAAGCACATGCGAAATCGGTCACTGCTTTGTGAAGTTCGATCAATCTACGAGCCGGGCGATGAGAAGGAGGTCTTGTTGTCAGCCGGTTATGAGTTCCACGACTACGTCAACTATCTCGTCGATCTTCAAAGCGATGCGGATGTACTGTGGAAGAACCTGCAAAAGAAGTTGCGACAGCAGGTCCGTGCGGCGGCACGAAAGGGTGTTGAGGTCCGCGACGACAATACCCTTGAAGGCATTGATCGGCTGTATAACCTACTGCAAGAAACTTACAGTCGAGCGCAAATTCCGGTTCCCGATAAATCGCTCTTCGTCAACACGTTGGAACAACTACCGCAGGAATGGGTGCGTCTCAGGACCGCCTTCTTCGACGGCAAGCCGGTCGCCTCCATCATGTCATTGACATACGGTGACCGCATCTTCTCGTGGTACGGCGGAACCTTGAGGCTCGGGGGGCTGTCGCCGTTCGCCAGCATCGTCTGGGAGGATCTGGAGTGGGGCTCTCGCAACGGGTACAAGTACTACGACTTTGGCGGTGCGGGCTGGGCGGGCCAGGACTACGGGCCTCGTGGATTCAAAGCCCGCTTTGGCGGAGAAGAAGTTCGGTTTGGGCGGTACACAAAGACTTATTCGAAGATGCGACGGCGGCTGGCTGAGCTAGGATTTAGTGTCTCGCGCCGAATCGGGATTTGGTCTTAGGAGCTAGTGCGAGAGGGAGCAGCGCGTAGCAAGCACGGAAGATAGATTGAAGGCGGCGAGAGCGATCTTTTTAGAGACGGCCGCTTGAATAGTTGGTATGGATGCTATCCGGCCGAATTTGAGACTTCTTGGGTATGACCGATCGTCTTCTCGAACCTCCGCAACGCCAATTTGATCGGTCCGACAGGATTCGATTCGCCTTCGACGGTTTACCTGGCGAGGTGTTGCGCGAGCATTTTGAGCGTGATGCTCGCCAGGCGAGTTTGTCCGCCAAATTCAAGATGTACTACCGCTTTCGACCTTGGATTCCGATTCCCGTTCGTCAGTTGTTGCAACGGGGACGAAATCAAGCGATGGAGGTGTCCGACGACTGGTACCTGCCCTCTGATTTTGTTTCCGATTTTCGGTCCGCAATCGACCGCGATTCGAATCGGCTGGTTATCCACCCGTGGCCCGATTCATTTCAAATGGCTGTCGTTTTAACGCACGATGTGGAAACGGCTGCCGGCATGGAATCGGTCGATGAACTTGCCAAGATGGAGGAGCGGCTTGGGTTTCGTTCGGCCTGGAATATCGTCCCGCACAAGTACCCGGTGGACCGCGGCCTACTGGAGGACTTGAAGCATCGAGGACACGAGATCGGTGTTCACGGGTACAACCATGATGGCCGACTCTTTGAGTCACGCCGGTTGTTCTCACGTCGAGCCGAACTCATCAACCAGGCGATCGAGAGTTTTGGCAGCACAGGCTTTCGCGCCCCGATGGTGCACCGTAACCTTCAGTGGTTGCAGGCACTGGACATCGACTACGACGCGTCTTGTTTCGATGTCGATCCCTTCCAAGCGATGGCCGGCGGGGTCGGAGGTGTCTGGCCGTTCTTTGCAGGCAAGTTCGTGGAACTGCCTTACACCTTGCCCCAGGACCACACACTGTTCGTCTCCTTGGGCGAAACGACGCCAAGGATCTGGATCGAGAAGTTGGCCTACCTCCGCAAGCTTGCCGGCATGGCGATGCTGATCACTCATCCCGACTACCTAGACACGCCGGAGCGACTCGAAATCTATCGAATATTTCTTGAGCACCTCGCCGAGCAGACTGACTGTTGGAAGGCGTTGCCGCGTGAAGCGGCGAGTTGGTGGCGCCTGCGAGATAATCTGGAGGTTCATGGCAGTGAGCGTCCACCACAGTTGATAGGTCCGTCGTCCCAGCGAGCCCGTTTGTTCTCGCTGTCTGATTTTCTGTAGCCTCCGCCCCCTTCTGTAACAGCCTGGACGCCGCACGCGCGTTAGACCGGAGGCTTCGACCTACATGGAGATCCTCAGGCATCGACTGAGAGTCGCGCAGGTCGTTGAGAAATACGCGGAATTGAATTTGCAAAGCGAAATTGGCACGAAACAGGAAGCGGCCCAAGCGACTTATGAGCGTTTGACCGCAGAGATACTCATCGCCGAAGAGCAAGCGAGACGGGATGCCGAGCAAGCAAGGGGTTCGAATTGACGGCATCTGGAAGGTGGCCGGCGACCGCCTCCGACGAGGCAATGCGTCGAATGTATGACGCCCGGACATTCGAGACTGCCATAGAAGACTGCCATAGAATGGAGATGCAATGGGGAACGCCGGGACGCTGATTCCAGTGGGTCTTGTCGTGAAGTAGAATCTGAGCATCAGCCGTCCCGTCGAGGACCGACGCGGGCGATTCATCGCGCCCCACCATTCCGTTATCCCTCCTGACCTTTGCTGGAAATCGACATGCTTGCCACCCGATCCGCCGTAGTTGTCTGCTCCCTGTTCGTCGCCTGTGCGGTGCTCGTTGGTATGAAGGTGGGGGATCCGCCGGCGGTTCAAATGAAGGGCTTTGCTGACGCTTTCTTGGAAACGCTCGACGAGGAACAGAAGAGCGTGGCGGTGGTGCCTTACGATTCGCCGAAGCGGGTCGATTGGCACTTCATTCCTAAGAAAACTCGAAAGGGCCTGGTGCTGCGCGAGATGAATTCGGCGCAGCGGACCGCGGCCCTTCGATTGGTGCGTGCCGCGCTGAGCGAAGCCGGCTACGACAAGACCAGCAAGATCATGATGCTCGAAGGGGTGCTTCGTGAGATGGAAGGCGAGGGGCGGAATTGGGAACGAGATCCGAATAAGTACTACCTCACCATCTTTGGCACACCCAGTGATTCGGGAGCCTGGGGCTTGAGCTTCGAAGGTCATCACGTTTCGTTGAACTTTGTTTGTCGCGACGGACGCCTCGTTGACAGCACGCCGCAGTTCTTTGCCTCCAATCCCGCCATCATCATGAACGAGGTTCAGGGGCCGCTGGGTAAGGGGACGCGAGTGCTACGCCTGGAAGAGGAACTTGCCTTCCAGCTTGTCAACTCGCTGTCGGACGCCCAGCGCGGTAAGGCCATCATTGCCGAGGAGGCTCCGAGCGAGATTCGCTTCGCCGGGGAGCCTCAACCTAAAGTCGGCGAACCCGAGGGCATTCCACAAGGCGAACTGGATCGAGAGCAACAGGCCTTGCTGCAGGAGCTGGTCGAGGTCTACGTCACTGCCGTGGCCGAGCCGGTTGCTGAGGTTCGTCGTGCCCTGATCGAAAAAGACGGTTGGGAAGACGTCCGCTTTGCCTGGGCCGGCGCGACCAAGCCCGGTATCGGCCACTATTACCGAATCCGTGGCGACGGGTTTTTGATCGAGTTTGTCAACACTCAGGCTGATCCGGCTGGTAATCCCGCCAACCACATCCACAGCGTTTGGCGTGATGTGACGGGCGACTTCGATTTGCCAAACCAACCCTAGCCAGTCGCTTCACGGCCCTGTCGTCTAGTCTCCGAAAAAACAAACC
>JARFQX010000900.1 GCA_029287555.1 Rubripirellula sp.
ATCGACCGGGGTGTCTCGTTGCGTCCGATAGTGCCCGGCCAGACCTAGCATGCTGACGAGCCACATTCCCCCCAGTATCAGCGGAGATATCTCGGGAAAGGCATGGGCGACCAACGCCACCCCGAAGAAACCCAGGCCGAACAGGGCGGAACCGCCCCAGATATGACCGGACATGGCCATGAATCCGAATCCACTTAACGCGGAAGCAACGACAAAAATGTGCTCCGGAGGGTCGTCCCCAAGAATCGCCAGGACGTTCATCACGGCCAAGGTTACCAGGTAGGCCAGCCAGATCGAGAAAACGGGGCGCTCCGCGATGCTGCGCGGCAACATCGAACCGCGACGAGCGTAGAGAATCGCTGCGAAAATCAAAAAAAGCATCGTCGCGCGGGGAAGCCAGTACGCCGTCTCCGGCGGCCAGTTCAACTGGCGGAGCCCGTACATTGCGACGTGGCTGAGAAAGACAATCAATCCAATCAGCGCGAGGGTTCGCCACCACTCTTCAAAATAGGTCTGGTGTTGATCGCGACGAATCTCTCGGGCTACTCGGTTCAGCAATCCGCTTCCCGATGCGCTGGTCGGTTCTCCGCGGAGGAAGCGATCCAAATCATCGGCCAGCAACTTTGCCGAGGCGTACCGCGCGGTGGGTTCGTATTGCATCGCTTTGAGGCAGATCTTCTCCAACTCCAACGGGATCTCGCGTCGAAGAGTCCGCGGGCTTTCCGGTTCGTCTTGCAGGACGCTTCTCAGTACGTCGGCCGGGCTGCTGCCACCGTGCGGCGGTTCGCCGGTCAACAACGCGTAGAGAATGGCACCCAGGGAGTAGACGTCGGTGGACACGCCTTGATCGCCCCGCCCGCAGGCCTGCTCGGGGCTCATGTAATGCGGCGTTCCCAGGACCTGGCCCGTTCGCGTGATCATCGTCCCATCGCGATGCCATTTTGCCAGACCAAAGTCGGTGACCATGGGACGGCCGTCGGGGCCGATCAGGATGTTGTCCGGCTTGAGGTCCCGGTGAATGATGCCGGTGCGATGCGCGTAATCCACAGCGATGGCAATGTCCCGGACTAGACGAGCCGCCTCGCTATCGTCAAAGACTTGATCGTCCACTCGCCGTTGAAGCGTGGGACCTTCCACCAGCGTCATCGAGAAATACGCGTGGCCCTGCCAAGATCCGATTTCATGGATCGGGATGATGCCCGGGTGGTTCAATCGCGCGGCCGCTTCGGCTTCGATCCGAAAACGCCGCCGCTCTTCGCGGCCGGCCAGAATACCGCTGCTGATCAACTTCACGGCCACCGGTCGTTGCAGGCCACGTTGACGCGCCCGATAGACGATCCCCATTCCGCCCCGAGCGATCTCGGATTCGATCAAGTAGGGACCGATCTGCGCACCGACTAACGAGGAATCTTCGTCCGCCGGTGTTTCTCCAAGCCACTGATGGTTACGAAAGAACGTGCGCAGGTCGGACGCGTAATGTGGATAGGCCCTCAAGTACTCCTGGGGATCGGGAGTTCGACCCCTTTCAATTCGCTGAAGGTAGTCCGCCATCACCGATTCGAGCGTCGCCGAAGGATCGTGCTCCAGGGACGTCGGCATCAAGTCCGAGCCTTCGCGCGGTTCAGAGGAACGCGGTTCAGAGGAAGCGGAGGAGTCAGGCATGGATTGAGGACCTATCGAAAAACCCCCCTCAGTATAGACGCATTAACGCAGGCCAACCGTCTGAATCTCGCGGCCTTCGGAATCGGGCTCGACGGCGACGGCGGGGGAATCGTTGATTCGGCGATGCTTGAGGATTAACTTAATCCACCTCCTTTGCCAATTCTCCCCGGGCTACTTTCATGCATCGCATCAACCTTTTGCTTCTCGGGTTTGCCACGCTCTGCTCACTCGCCGCGCCCTCTTGGGTGAGCGCCCAGTCGGATCGTCCGAATGTCGTCGTCATTCTGTCGGACGATCAAGGTTGGGGGGACTTGAGCCTGCATGGCAATCCAAACCTGAGGACGCCGAACATCGATGCGTTGGCGCGCGACGGTGCCGAACTCGATCATTTTTACGTCTGCGCCGTTTGCTCACCGACCCGTGCCGAGTTTCTCACCGGACGTTACCACACGCGAATGGGTGTTTACAGCACTTCGACCGGCGGAGAACGTTTCAACGCGGATGAGCAAACAGTTGCTGAAGTGTTCCAGCAGGCGGGCTACGCGACGGCGGCTTTTGGCAAGTGGCACAGCGGCATGCAGTATCCCTACCATCCCAATGCTCGCGGATTCGCCGAGTACTACGGATTCTGCAGCGGTCACTGGGGGAACTACTTTGACCCGATGCTGGAACACAACGGCGAGATCGTTCAGGGGAATGGCTTCATCGTCGACGACCTGACCAACCGGGCGATCGAATTCATGGACGGCCATCGCGATCAGCCCTTCTTCGTTTATCTACCGCTCAACACGCCCCATTCTCCAATGCAGGTACCCGATCCTTACTGGGAACGATTTGCCGACAAAGAGATTGTGCCGGACCCCGCACCGGCCAATGCGAAGGCGCAGAAGCTGATGCACACGCGAGCCGCATTGGCGATGTGCGAGAACATCGACGACAACGTGGGACGTTTGATTCGGTATCTCGAAGAGCGCGGGATCGCCGAGGACACGATTGTCGTTTACTTTTCCGACAACGGGCCCAACGGTGCCAGATTCAATGGCGGCATGCGGGGACGCAAGGGAAGTACGTTCGAAGGCGGCTTGCGGAGTCCCTGCCTGGTGCGTTACCCGCGCGAGATTGCTGGCGGAACCAAACTGGCCGGGGTTGCTGGGGCGATCGATTTGTTGCCAACGCTGGCGGAACTCGCAGGGATTGAGCACAAACCTCGCAAGCCGCTCGACGGAGTTTCGATTGCACCACGGCTCCGCGGTAACGCCGATGAGCTTCCCGACCGATTGCTCTTTAGCGCGTGGAATCAAAAGGCGAGTGTGCGGAGCGAGCGGTTTCGCATGCAGGTCGACGGCAGCCTCTACGAGATTGCAGTCGATCCGGGGGAAACGATCGACGTCCGCGGCAAGTATCCCGATGTCGCCGCGCGCCTCGGCGGCGCCCTTGACGAATGGATCAGGGAGACGCAGCCCATCTCCTCGAGATCCCCACGCAGCCGACCGATCACACTGGGCCACCCCCAGGAGCGTCAAACACAATTGCCGGCCCGTGACGCCGAACCGCACGGGGGCGTTGCCCGCAGCAACCGATTTCCCAATTGCACTTACATGACCCAGTGGACCGGAGCCCCCGAGGATCAGATCACTTGGGACGTCGAGGTCATCGAAGGTGGAAACTTCGAAGTAACGATGTACTACGCTTGTCCAAAGGAGAGCGTTGGATCGGAGCTCGAACTAAGTTTCCGGGGGCAACGTTTGACGACCACCATCGACGTTCCCAACAACGTGCCGCAGATCGGCCGCGAGCACGACCGGGTGGAACGCCAGGAAGGCTACGTCAAGGATTGGCGTCCCATGACGTTGGGCATCATCGGCATGGAAGAAGGTCGCGGAACACTGGCCCTGCGGGCGACCAAGGCCACCGGTCCCGAAGTGGCCGAGATGCGATTGCTGTTGTTTCGAAGGGTATCTCCCATTCGCTAAAGTCGTCCCCGGTGAAGACCGTCGGTTGTCGCGGGGGCTGTTGCTCCGCGACGTTCGATTTGGCGACGTTCCATTTGGCGACGGCCGATTTGGCGATCCCCGTTAAACTTTGCGGTCTGTTGTACTTGGCGCGTGGGGCTTGGTCGCTTGACGGCGGTGACTCAAGGAAAAACTGAGGTTCCGCGTCCGGCTTGACGATCATCCGAATTGTCTGGAACTGGGTGCGCCCGCGCACCGTGGTGGACGACCGCCCGCCGACCCGTTTCTGCACCGGGGACTTCCCGCGGTCTTTCCGAGTTGATCCACCCACTTCGATCCGAGTCATAAGAGACGCCCGTGCCAGCCTCCCTGAAGATTTTTCGCGGTGAAGTTGACAAATGCCGGTCACTGCGAGTTGGACAACGACTAGACAAATACCGGCTGCTCAAACGCATGGGTGAGGGAGGTTTCGCGACCGTCTTCTCGGCCCAGGACATGATCGAAGATCGCAAGGTGGCATTGAAGATTCCCGACCTTCGTGAGTTCACGCAGTCGCTTGACGACATGCACCGAGAGGTCCGGATCATGGCCCGGCTCGATCATCCGGGGATCCTGCCGCTCAAGGACGCTCGCTTTATCGACGGGCATTTTGTGATGGTCTTTCCCCTCGGCGACGAGACCCTGGAAGATCGATTGACGAGGCGTTTGTCCAGGGCGACGGCGATCGAGTACGTGGCACAGATGATTAACGCGGTGGCGTACGCGCACAAACGCTCGGTGTTGCACCGCGACATCAAGCCAGAGAACTTTGTTCTGTTTCCCGATCAAACGATCCAGTTGGGCGATTTCGGATTAGCTCGCATCGAGAAAGGTGGCTACGACGCGTCGGGATCGGGGACCATCGGTTACATGTCGCCCGAGCAGGCGATGGGGCGGCCCAGCTATCGTAGCGACGTGTTCTCGCTCGGCATGGTGATGTATCGAACCTTGGCCGGCGTCATTCCCGAATACCCTTTTGATTCCCTGCCTGGCTTCAATCGACTTCGTCGTGGGCTTTCCCAGGACTTCGTCGCACTGATTCGCAAGGCGATCGACCCCTCGCCGCGCAAACGGTTTCGCGATGCCGTGGCGATGCACAACGCAATGAGTAAGATTCGGTTCCCTCTGAGCAATCGCTCGATCGTGCTCAAGGGGACGGCCGAACTAGGCTCGCTCTCGACTCGGCGCGTGGCTTGATTCCTGCCAGCGGGCTGCGATCGCCTTGGCCAAAATGCCCGCTTGGCGGATGACCGGTGCGATGCCGACACCGTGAAGAGCGTTGGTCATCAGCGACAATCCATCGACGCGAGCCATCGCCTGCTCGATTCGCTCCACTCGCTCGCGGTGGCCCACGTGATACTGCGGCATCGCGTCGTTCCATCGGACCACACGCGTCAATTCGGGTTCACCGTGGTATCCGATCAAATCCGCCAATTCCTCCCGCACCAGCTCGACAAGTTGCTTATCGCTCAGGCGAAGCAATTCCGGTTGCATCGCACCGCCGACAAACACGCGCATCAAGACATGTCCTTGCGGAGCCCGGCCGGCAAACTTGTGACTCGCGAAGCTGCCCGCAAGAATTCGTCTGCCTTCGGTCAACGGCACCACAAACCCGAAAGTGTTGATGTCGCGTTGGATCTCGGACTCGCGAGCCCCCAACACCACAATCGCGGTCGAGGCGGATTCAATTTTCTCAAGTTCCTCGGCGGCATCCGCCGCGTGAGGACGTATCAGGTGCGATGCCGCGACGGGCGGCACCGCAACGACGACTTCGTCAAACGTCTGGGGCTCGCCGCTGACCGTGACGGTCCACTGCGTCCCGGATTGACGGATCGATTCGACAGGGCTTGACAGTCGGATCGTATCGGCAGGCAGCGAATCGGCCAGGGTTGAGATTAATTCGATCATGCCGCCGCGAAAGGCCCGGAACTGACTGTACCTTGCACCGGCGCTGCTGCGTTCAACTGAGTCTTTCCCGCTCCGCCGTCGTGCGGCGGTGGCACGAGCCAACGAGCCGTAATTGCGTTCCATCTTGGCGATGGGTCCCATCGTCGCCTGCATGCTCAGCCGGTTAACGTCCGCCGTGTAAATGCCGGCTGAGAGCGGGGCGACAATCCGCTCGAGGACTTCCTGACCCATGCGGCGACGGACAAACTCCGCAACCGATTCGTCAGGTGGAAGAGAATTGTCCGGACCCTTCTCTCCACCGCTTGGTCGGACGCCGCCGATTGACGGCATGAACCGCTCAAGCAAAAAGCGAAGCTTGCCTCGAATCGACAGCAGCGGCGTGGTCAGCATCGGCCACAACTGCGTCGCCCGCATCAACACGAAACCCTCCGGCAACGGTACCAACTCGGTCCCGCAGGCAATGCGAGCCCCCCGTCCTTCGAGCTGCGGTTCAATCAGCCGCTGCTCGACACCAAGTCGTCGGCACAACTCAATCGCGGCAGGCGGATTGATTGAAAACATGTCTGCCCCGTGGTCGACCAGGAACTCCCCTGCCCGCTCGGTGTCAATCACGCCGCCCAAACGATCGCTCGCTTCCAACAGCGTCAAATCGGCATCGGGCAACTCCAAATGCAGTTGCGCCGCGGCTGCGAGTCCAGAGAGACCACCTCCGATGATGGCAATTCGGGGGTTCACTTCAGAACTCAATCGACGCGAGTTTCAGGGGGCAAGTCAACAGATTGAGATAACGTCAGCCGGACCGGCGGTCGTCAAACCCTACGTGGCGGGTCGGTTATCCGCAGCACGCCTAGTGCTTTGTCAGAATTTAAAAATGGGGTTGAATCGGGGTCGGGAAAAGGGGTCAGACACCAAAAGTGCAAAGCACCCGAAGGGCCGTTCCGGCTTTTGGTGTCTGACACCTTTTCCCGACCTAGATCGTTGTCAAACCGATCGGTTTGTCAACCTCGTTGGCACGGGGGGGGCGCCGGAAGTGAAACGAAACCGAACGAGGGATTCCAAAACGCCGGTCACGCCACGATCGGGCCGAAGACAATTGCCCAGCTAGAGGCCCTGCGATTCCAGCCGCCCGAAGCTTACATGTCTTCTTCCATCTCCATCTCCATCTCCATCTCCATTTCCATTTCCATTTCCATTTCCATGTCCATCTCGTCCTCGTACAGCATGTCCATGTCGTCTTCGTACATCATGTCGTCGTACGATCCATAGCCCGCGGCGCCGCGACCACCGGCGGCACCCCGTCCCATCAGCGCTGCGACGCTGGTGACGATCGTTTCAGCTGGCGTGAAGACGGATTCCATCGCTTGGTGGAAGGATCCCGCGTCCCGGGAACTTGCCAAAGCGTCCAGGAAGGGGGCGATCGGTTGCACGGACGCCGACGCGGCCGTCAAGGCGGCAACCAGGTTAGATCGGGGGTCTTGCTTCCAAGCTTCAGCAGACGCGGACCATTGATCCGCCAAGGACTTGGGGACCCAGTAATCCTCGACCATCACGTAGGTCACCTTCTTCTGCGATCCACCAACGTTGATCGAGGCCACGACGACGCCGTTGTTGTCTGACTCGATGTTGATCTGTCGTATCGCGTCGCCTCCCATCTGATGGAACAGCTGCGCCAGGTAGGGGGCCATTGCCTGATCACGTTCAACGAGCCATTGGCGGAAGTCCATGGTTTGCAACTTTTCCAGTTGCATCGCTTCCGGTTGAAATCCGACTCGCAACAGACCCGCCAAGGTGATCAGCGGTCCTTCGGCCATTACGCGTTGTTCTGGTGGCAAAGCCTGGACGCGGGGGCTGGAAACAAACCATTTCTGGCGCGTTTCAATCAGGTCGCCAAGTCTTTGCACCGTCCCGAACAGTCCAGCCCAAGTGGAGGGATCGACTTGTTGGGCCGAAGCTCTGACGATTTCGTTGACATCCTGTCGATAGCTCGGAGGGAGCGAGTCGTAAATTGCAAGAATGTGACCGGAGGCGAGGGCCTGATCGACTTGCGCGAAGAAGTTCGCCGGAGGCTGGTTCGGTTGTGGCGGCACGTACTGGGGAGCCGCCGGTGGCACCGGCAATGGATTGGGAGCGGGGGCCGCCGCTGCAACAGCCTGGCCCTTCAACGCGTTGATCCGTTCCTCACGCGAACTGTTCATGCTGCGGGCCAACTCCCTCGCTTGGATTCGACTCTCGCTCCGTAGCGCATCGAGTTTGACCGAGACACGCCGCCCGTTGCTCAGCAGCAGGATCACACTATCGCCCCACAACCCGAGCATCTTGGCATCGACCGAGTGCGTGCCGCGCAGACTGGTCCACGTTTCGGCGACCAGCGGAGGGCAGATGAGGGTGGTGGCAACCAGTACGACGCTTACGCGGTAGATGACGCTTCGATGTTGGGCGACGAAATGTTGGGCGACGGGATGAAGCATGCCGGGGGCTGAGTCAAAGGAATGGAAGTGAAGAACCGGACCGCAGGGCAACAGCCCTCGAGAATTCCATTATATTGACGACGGGCCGCCGATGCGGCCCCGAAAACCATAGAATCGGTAACCACCGAGACCACTGAGAATCGGCAACGGCTGAGAATCGGTGCAGGTTTTCGGACACGTGTTTTCAGAAACGGGGCCCGTCGTGAGTCAGTGACTCGGGCGCAAAAGCCTGGGAAAAAGAGCAGATGGCGGGGCGAAGAGCAGAGACCGGGGCGACGAATTGGATTCAACGGTCATTCCTGCGGGAGAATCACATTGAGTGACATGATCGACTCGGCACCCTTGGACGCCAAAGAAGCGAGCGAGCTGCGGCAGAAGTTCTACAACGCAACCATCATTGAGCGAATCGATGCCCATGATGAGTTGGCTCGCTTTCGAATTCGCCCGGACAACCCAATCCCCCCGTTCAAGCCAGGCCAGTACGTGGCAATCGGTCTGGGTAACTGGGAACCCCGTTTGCCCGGAACGCAGGAGGAGGTCGTTCCCGAAAAACGACTGCGAAAACTCTCGCGGCGGGCCTATTCGATTTCTTGTCCGCTGCTCGATGATCAGGACCAGGTGGCCCCGGTCGACTCGATCGATTATCTCGAGTTTTACATCACGCTGGTCCGCTCGGCTGACTCGCCCGAGAAGAAGCCACCGGTGTTGACGCCGCGTCTGTTCCAGCTCAAGGCGGGGGATCGAATCGAGGTTCAAAAGAAGATCACGGGACAGTACGTGCTGGAGAACTACGAACCCGACCACACGATCTTGATGTTGGGAACGGGCACCGGCGAAGCCCCGCACAATGCGATGTCAGCGATGTTGTTAGCGGCCAACCATCGTGGTCGCGTGATCAATGTAACGAGTGTTCGACGACGGGCCGATTTGGCGTATGCCGTTGAGCACGCGAAGTTGATGAAGCGTTATCCGCAGTATCGATATCTGCCTTTCACCACTCGAGATCCGGAAAACCTGGACCCGAAACATCCGCAATACGTCGGCAAGCAGTATCTGCAGGACTTGTTCACCTCGGGGCAATTGGCCGAGGCGGCAGGTGATGATTTGTCGCCCGACCATACCCACGTGTTTCTCTGCGGTAATCCGGCGATGATCGGTTACGTCCCTCCCGGCGGAGAAGCGCCAACTCGCCCGGGCATGTTGCCAATCTTGCGTGAGGCTGGATTCGCGGACGAGCACGATGCGCATGGCCCGGGCACGATTCGGTTTGAGAAGTATTGGTAAAGTCTTGGCTGGTCAACCTACCGAATTTGTTGGAGGCAGGTTACAAACAGCAGCTCAAGACTCTTGCGAAGCATGTTCCAGCAAACGGGCGATTTAATGGATCTCTCTCGAACGATCGCGTTGATCCTCGGCGGTGGCCGGGGAACACGTCTCTTTCCTCTGACAAAGATCCGTGCAAAGCCAGCCGTTCCGCTGGCGGCCAAGTACCGTTTGATCGATATTCCGATCAGCAACTGCATCAACAGTGGGTTGAATCGCGCGTATGTGTTGACGCAGTTTCTTTCCGAAAGTTTGCATCGGCATCTTCGTCAAACATACTTCTTTGATCACTTCAGCGGGGGCTTTGTCGAGTTGTTGGCCGCCCAGGAAACGGTCGATGATGGAAGCGATTGGTACCAGGGAACGGCCGACGCGGTCCGCAAGAATCTGGTGCACCTCGAGGAGGATTGGATTGAACACGTTTTGATCCTTTCGGGCGATCAACTCTATCGCATGGACTTTCGCGACATGATGCGGACCCATGTTGAATCAGGCGCGGCCGCGACGATCGCGGGCATCCCGGTGACTCGCCAAGATGCGTCGTCGTTGGGGATCATGCAGGTCGACGACGACGGGCAGGTGCGGGGCTTTGTCGAGAAACCGCAGACCGAAGAGGAGCTGAAAACGGTCCGCATGGATCCTGCCTGGATTGACGCCCACGGGATACCCAGCCACGGTCGCGATTGCCTGGCCAGCATGGGGCTTTACATCTTCAACAAGGATGTCATGGTCGACATGCTACGGCATACCTCGCACGAGGACTTTGGCCGCGAGGTCTTTCCGGAGGCGATCAAGTCGCACAAAGTCCAAGTGCATTTGTTCGATGGCTACTGGGAAGACATCGGAACGATTCGCGCGTTTTACGAGGCCAACCTCAGCCTCGCCAGCAAGTCGCCGCCGTTCGATATCCGCAATCCCGATGCACCGATTTACAGCCGCCCTCGTTTCTTGCCGCCCACCATCATGGGTGACGCGAAAGTCTCGGGCAGCCTGATCGCCGATGGTTGCAAGATCGGTGATCATGTAACGATCGAAAACAGCGTCATTGGTTTGCGGTCCGTCATCGGTGACAACGTGACGATCAAGGACACCGTCGTCATGGGGGCCGACTACATCGAATTGCCCGAGCGACTTTCCCCCGGCCGAATTCCCGTCGGGATCGGTGATGGAACCACGATCCAGGGCACGATTCTCGACAAGAATTGCCGGATCGGCCAGAACGTCAGTATCACCAACGCGGAAGGCATTGAGTCGCACGGCGAAACCGAGGCGCTTCAGGTCCGCGATGGCATCCCGATCGTGATCAAGAATGCCACAATCGAGTCCGGCTTCCGCATGTAGGGGTGAACAAAACGATGAATAATCTCGAACAGGATCGACGTCTCTTTTTGAAGGCTGGGGCCGCATCGGCATTGGCACTTGCCGGGGGCAGCGGTCGCGAAGGCCGAGCCCAGGAATCCGAGTCGGCGAAGGACTCGCCGGGGGAACGCGTCGTCTTGGGGATCATGGGCGTCAATGGTCGCGGTGCCGCGATCGCCCAGGGCATGATGGCGGCTGACAATGCCGAAGTCGGAACCATTTGCGACGTCGACTCCCGGGCTGCGATTCGCGTGGGTGAACTGGTCGGAGAGAAACAGAGACGCAAGCCGAAAGTAGTTGGGGACTTTCGCCGCATCCTGGATGATCCCGACATCGATGTCCTGGTGATCGCGGCTCCCAATCATTGGCACGCACCGGCGACGATCCTCGGGTGCGCCGCGGGAAAACACGTCTACGTTGAAAAGCCCTGCAGCTACACACCTGCCGAAGGCGAGATGGCCGTTGCGGCAGCTCGTAAGCACAATCGCATCGTCCAGATGGGAACGCAGCGGCGTTCTTGGCCGGGAATCCAAGAGGCGATCGCTAAGGTACACGAGGGCGAGATCGGCGACGTCCTTTACGCGCGGACCTGGTACAACAACCGTCGTCCGTCGATCGGTTACGGCAAGCAAACCCCGGTACCGGAGTGGTTGGACTGGGGTCTTTGGCAGGGACCGGCGCCCCGTCTTCCGTTCAAGGACAACGTCGTGCACTACAACTGGCACTGGCATTGGCACTGGGGAAACGGTGAGCTTGGAAACAACGGGGTGCACGCGATTGACGTGGCACGGTGGGGCTTGGAGGTCACTTATCCCAGTCGCGTGACCGCCGGCGGCGGAAAGTACCGGCACGATGACGACCAGGAGACGCCCGACACGATGATGGTGACGATCGACTTCCCCGAAAAGAAGACGATCACGTGGGAGGGACTCAGCTGGTCGCCACTCGGTCCGCATGACAGCGGTTTTGGCCTGAGCTTTCACGGCACCGAAGGATCAATCGTGATTCGCGGTGCCGGTTACACGGTCTACGACATGAGGAAACAGGAAATCGGAACGGGTACCGGCGGCGGAGGTGATCGGGAACACTTCGACGATTTCCTTGAAGCCGTGCGGACGGGGCGTCTTCCCAATGCAGACATTGAAAAGGCCCATCAGAGCACGTTGCTTTGCCACCTCGGCAACATCGCTTATCGAACGGGCAGCGTGTTGACGCTCGATCCCGCTAACGGGCACATTCAAGGCAACCCAGAGGCGGAAGCTATGTGGACTCGCGAGTATGAACCAGGTTGGGAACCGGAGGTTTAGATTTCGAGTCCCGATCTTTCTTTCGTCGTACTCGTACTCGTACTCAGGCGCTTCGCCGGTACTCGTACGCCTGCTCGATGGCCGAATTCTCGGGGCAACGGTTGAGTAGGCGTACGAGTACCGCTCCGCTGAGTACGAGTACCGCTTCGCTGAGTACGAGTACGACCGGTGTGACTAGGACCCCGTTCGTTTGGCAACTGCGATTGACGCCGGACCGATTAGTGGCAGAATGCCGCTTTTTCGCAGGTCCTCTTCGTGACGCAGTCGATCGAAAGTAACGAACGCCGGATCGGTCTCTTCGCGGCGACGGGCGTCGGTGTTGGTGCGATCGTCGGCGGCGGAATCCTGGCGCTCTCGGGTGTTGCGTTTGCCACGACGGGTCCAGCCGCATTGGTTGCGTTTGCCGTCAACGGCCTGATTGCTTTCTTTACCGCGCTCAGTTTCGCGGAAATGGCTTCGAAGTTTCCCGAGTCGGGGGGAACCTACGCGTTCAGTCGAAAGGTCCTGTCGGTCGAAGCGGCGTTCACCGTCGGCTGGGTCGTCTGGTTTGCTTCGATTGTTGCCGCGATGTTGTACGCGGTTGGATTCGGCTATTTCGGTTTGGTGTTGACCGAGGATCTGCTTCGCAGTTTCGGCCACGATGCGCCCGAGTGGTCGGAGAACGATCGACTGGTGGCTCTTGTTGCTGTCGGGGCCACGTTGTTCTTGACCGTTGGCTTGCTTCGGAAATCGTCTGGGGGAGGCAACTGGGCGAACGTCTGCAAAGTCATCGTGTTCGGAGTTCTGATCCTGGCCGGTATGTGGGCTGTCGCCCGCCAACCGGTGGGGGAAACGCGTGAAGCATTCCGTCCTTTCTTTGCCGCCGGTTGGCTCGGATTGCTGCAGGCGATGGGATACACGTTTATCGCTTTGCAGGGTTTTGATTTGATTGCGGCGGTCGGAGGCGAGATTCGCGACCCGGCCAAGACCATTCCCCGCGCCATGATGTTGTCGCTGTTGATCGCGTTGTTGATCTACCTGCCGTTGCTGTTTGTGCTCACGGCGGTTGGAGCCGAGTCGGGAAGCAAGATCGCGGCGACCGCAGCGGAGAATCCAGAGGAGATCGTGGCGACCGGGGCGATGAATTATTTGGGGCCGTTTGGATACTGGCTCGTCATTGTGGCTGCCGTGTTGTCGATGTTTACCGCGCTGCAGGCAAATCTGTTTGCCGCTTCGCGAATTGCCTTGGCGATGTCACGCGACCGGACCTTGCCAAGTATGCTGAGTCAGGTGACCGCGAATCGTCAAATTCCGGTGTACTCGGTGGTGGTTACCTCGGTGCTTGTATCTTCGTTGGTATTTCTGCTTCCCAATGTGGCGGCGGCAGGCGCGGCGGCGAGTTTGATCTTCCTGGTGACCTTCGCGATCGCGCATTTCTTGGCGATCCTGGTGCGTCAGCGCAGCGGTGATTACCCGCCACCATTTCAAACGCCGTCCTTTCCGCTCGTTCCCGTCGTCGGCGGCCTGGCGTGCATCTCGCTCGCTGTATTCCAGGGCATTGCTGTTCCATCGGCCGGAGCGATCACGGTGGTCTGGCTGAGTATCGGGGGCCTGATGTTCCTGTCACTCTTTGCCAGGCAGGCGCGGCTGAAGGATGTTTCCAGCATGGCTGCCAATCCGGAACTGGTGCGCCTGCGGGGCAACACACCTTTGGTGCTGGTGCCAATCGCCAATCCCCAAAATGCCGAGCCGATGATCATCTTGGCAAATACGTTGGTGCCTTCGTCAATCGGACGCGTCTTGATTCAAACGATTGTGGTGCCGCCGGAAGATTGGGATCCCGACGCCGATCCGGAACCGTTAAACCGCTCACAGGAAGTCTTGCGGGCATCGTTGGGCGCGTCGACAAAGCTCGGGATGCGCGTCGAATCCTTGACGACGGTTTCACGGCACCCGATGGAGGAGATCGCCCGGGTCGCCCGACTTCATCGTTGCGAATCGGTGCTTCTCGGTTTGAGCGAGATCACCGACGAGCAGACCGGAACACCGATCGAGAGACTATTGGGCAAGCTGAATGCCGACGTGGTGGTGCTGAGGGCGACTTCGAACTGGCAACTCATCGACACCGAGAGGATCTTGGTGCCGGTCGGCGGACGTGGCGGTCACGATCACTTGTTGGCCCGTTTGCTCGGAAGCCTGTCTCGCACGCAGCAAAGGCAGGTCAAGTTTCTGCGTGTGGTTCCGGCCAAGACTCCCGAGGCTGAACGAAAGCGAATCCAACGCGATCTCGAGCGGATTGCCTGGGAGAACGTCGGGGGACCAGGCGAGCAGGAGGTGATTGCGAGCGACAATGTCGTCGAGACGATTGTTGGGGCCGCCGAAGATTGTGGCTTGATGATCCTCGGGGTCCAGCGCCTAGGCGGTGGCCAGAAGCTTTTCGGAGCCTTCACACGGCGGATCGTCAATCGCACCAAGTGTCGGCTGATCATCATCAGTCGACGTGATTAGAGCATTTTCAGGTATGACATAGTCGCCGATCGCTCCGCCGATCGTAATGCGCTATTAAGCTACGATCGACGGAGCGATCGGCAACTATCGTCACTGAGCACGCTGTAACAGGTCGTCCGGGACCTTGGTGGGCCAATCACCTGTCAGCTTCATCGACCGAACCTTCGCGGAGGAAAACCCGCGACTGCGAAAGATCCCTGGCCTGGCCTGGCCGGTGACGGGAACGTCCGTGAGTGGACCGCCGTTGAGAGTGACGTGAATGACATCACCCTCGCGTGAAAGCGTGATCGAGTTCCAATCCTTGTCCTTGGGCAGGTTTTCTGATGCGAGTGGCGAGACGGGAGGATCGAGATCCTGGGTGGACACGTACCCGAGGGTGGACACATCGGTCGTCAAGTTCAGCCAGTTCGCGATCACGCCCTCCTTGGTCAACATCAGAACGGTTCTGCCGATGGTGGGATGCACCTCGCTCGAACCCGCTTCCCACCAAACCGACATTTCCAACGTCTCACCATCGAAGAGCGGACGGAGATACTGCAACTGGGCATCGGGATCATAGGTGTTTCCGTCCTCGGCGGCGCGGTAAACGAGCACACCATCCTTCACACTCCAAGCTGCCTGCGGGCGGTCTTGATCGAGGGATTCAAGGCTCTGCTCTCGCTGCGCACGAATTGCATCACCATCTTCTTTCGGCCCGATGGGCAGCAGTGGGTCGGGCGCCCCGCGGCCGACCACCAGGTTGCCCCAGCCGCGCATGGTGGGTGAAATCAGATTCACCTCGCGCGGAATCCGCGGTTCTCCCTCGATGCGCACGTCACGCAACTGCGTCGTGCGATACTGGTGATGGGTCACGGCTAGCCACGGGTAGCACGCATCCGTGATGTCGGTGACGTAGGGCTCTCCATTACACATCGCAACCGTTGCCTCGGGTGTGACTTTGATCGCTTCTACGTTCGGCTTACCATGCTCGATCTTGGGAACAGGAAATTCGACCGATCGCCCGACCAAGGCGGCGACTTTTGCCGTCTTGTTGTAACCAGCCGGTTGGTAATGCATGCCGCCATAAGCCACGTCGGACTCGCCCCAAGCACCATCCTTGATCTCAGCGCTGAAGGTAAACGAGCCCGTTACCGGATAACGAAACATCATCAGAGTCAGACCGTATCCGCTGGTACCGCTAAACCAGTCGTCTTCGTTGATCGCGAACAGCGGTTCAAGTCCCTCGGCATCTGGTTGATATCTTAACGGAAGGGGTACCGGGACAAAGTGTTTCCATGGTGATCTCGGCGTCGCTCCAGCCGCGCGACCGATCCCATTGACGGCAATCACACGACTGACCGCGGAGACCAGCACGTTGTACTGGCCCCGGACCGCATAGGCCTTGATGTCGCGCATCAGCGGTGCCGCTTTCTGCGCTGGCCAGCCGGCATCGATCGCTCGCAGGACAACGAACCACTCAAGCATCGGGAATTTCAAATTCCGGTCGTTTGAATTCGGCTTGTTCTCGCTAAGTCGCTTCGCCACCGGCATCATCATGTCTTCCACCTGCCGCAGTACATCCTGGACGTTCGCGGCCGCTGCAGAGTTCTTCGCCGCCGCGAGCAGAACCAGTTTTGAGGCAAGGTCGGCATCATCGCCTGGCTCTGCACTACGCTCCGAGAACTCTTTCGCGAGCGATTCCGATTTACCGAGTACTGCCGCAACATCAGCCAGTAGCAGAATCGTGTCAGCGACGGGAACATCATCGGTGCAGGTGGGCAGGGCTTGCACCTCGCCCGCGCGCGG
>JARFQX010000925.1 GCA_029287555.1 Rubripirellula sp.
GCGCGAAAGTTATCGCCATGACATGCCGTTGTTTACAGGAAATACTGCGGCAGCGCAATGATTGCGATGAAAGTGGTACAGAATCGGGTACAGAATCGGGTACAGAATTTTCCCGAATCTCGTGCAGTGATCTTGTGACCACCGTTGGCCCAACTCGTCCTGTAGCAAGAACTTAGAAAGTACACCCGGAGGGATTCGAACCCCCAACCCTCGGTTCCGAAGACCGATGCTCTATCCAGTTGAGCTACGGGTGCTTTAATTTCGTGATTCTAGTGCTCCCGGGCCCGCTGTCCAATGGTGGGTAACCGGAGCGGCGAGAAGCGAGGGGCGAGTCGCGAGAAGCGAGGGGCGAGTCGCGAGAAGTGAAGGGCGCGGGGAAGAATGGTGGGGGCCGACCTTGCCTTGGCCTTGGGCGTGCTATCATCAGATGGGATCGGGATCGACCGCCGTTATCCCTACGCTTTCGCCGCTGGATCGTCGTGATGGGATTGACCTACTTCAAACGGTTTCGCATGGAATTTGACCTCGCCAATGCGGCACTGCCAGCACCACTCGTCCCGCCGGGTTACGAGCTGCTGCCCTATTCCAGTGAGCTGCTGCGACAGCACGCCAACGCCAAATTCCAGAGCTTTCGCAGTGAATTGGACGCCAACGTGTTTCCCTGCCTGGGACGCCGCGATGGGTGCCTGCGGCTAATGCGCGAAATCACCTCCCGCGCCGGCTTCGTCCCCGAGGCCACCTGGCTGTGCCGCTTCCGCAATCCCGAGTCGGGTCGCCCCGAACCCGTTGGCACCATCCAGGGCCTCGAGGTGGAGGGTTGGGGCGCTGTGCAGAATCTCGGCATCGATCCCGCTCACCGCGGCCGAGGACTCGGATCGATTCTTTTGAGCCGAGCCGCCGACGGCTTCCGCGCCGCTGGCCTCCGCCGCATGCATCTCGAAGTCACCACCGACAACTCCGCAGCCGTGCGGTTGTACGAACGCATCGGGTTTCGCAAAGCAAAAGTCGTCTACAAGGCGGCTGATGTCGCAGGCGTTTGAAGAATCGATTCACCGTGTCAATTCCCGTGGAGCAACACCATGAACGCACAGGATCCCCTAAGCGATCTTGATGATTGGGAGTCCGATCTTCTTCGTCGATACCCCCAACCCGATTCGATTTCATCACCGGATGTTCAACAAGAGCGGAACGCCGATGCCGCTTCGTTCAAGACGACTGACCCGAATAAGCAAGAAACCGAATTTCGCAATTACCAAGCGGAAGCCCGGCCGAGCGTCAAAGAGTTCTATCGGCTCAACCACTCGCTGCAAACGGTTGACTTTGTTCAGTCCAGACGAGCCGAGTTCTTGCCGCTACGTCGCACGCGGATGGGGATCTGGGAGGCGATGGAGTTTCTCAACACGTTGGTCGATGACAGCGACCCGGATACGGACTTGTCGCAAATCGAACACCTGCTGCAAACAGCCGAAGCGATCCGAGCCGATGGGCATCCGCCCTGGTTTATCCTGACCGGTTTGATCCACGATTTGGGCAAGATCCTTTGCCTCTGGGGCGAGCCGCAGTGGGCGGTCGTCGGTGACACGTTTCCCGTCGGTTGCGCCCATTCGCCGAAGGTGGTGTACCACGACTTCTTCCGACTCAACCCGGACTGGAACGACGCCCGGTACAACACGCGGCTTGGCATCTACGGTGAGCACTGGGGGCTCGACAAAGTTTTGATGTCCTGGGGCCACGACGAATACCTGTATCACGTCGTGAAAGACTACCTACCGATCGAAGCCCTCTACATGATCCGGTATCACTCGTTTTACGCCGCCCATCGCGAGCGAGATTACCAGTACTTGTTTGACGATCGTGATCGGAAGATGTTTGAGTGGGTTCGACGTTTCAACCCGTACGACTTGTACTCCAAGAGTGACCAACGACCGGATGTGGAGCGTTTGCGTCCCTTCTATGAGAAACTGATTGATGACTACTTCCCAGAGAAGATCGATTGGTGAAGCAAGAGGGGAATTGTGAAGTTTGAAGGGTGAAAGACCGGGATGATGAGGAAGGTACACGCAGGGAAGAAGTCGAGAGATGGTGGTCTAGTCGTCGATCCTTCTTACCGTTGCGACTCCCCGTCTCCCACGCCTCTGCGTAACCTCTTTTTCTCTTGGCCGACTTCTAAGGCGGCGTGAACTATTGTGTCGTTCAAGATCGCGCACTACGAATCCAGATCGCTTCGCCTACGATACTCGCTCCGATCCAACGCATACGTTTCAGGCGATGGCAGCTCGACCGATGCGGGGTCTTCCTCTTCCATCAGTCGCTTCAGGAAAGGGCGGCACCAACCGCAACCGGTTCCCGCTCCGTAACACTCCGACAACTGGCTGGCGACTTTCGGCCGATTGACGCGAATGAATTGAATCACTTTGCGTTTCGTGACGTGAAAGCAGAGACAGAGTTCGTCATCGTCATCCATCATGCGGTCCGCCGTGAATCACCGTCGGCTCCCTCGGTAATCAACCAAGTGGCGATGCGGCAGGCGTCAAGATAGTCGGGAATCATCAAAGTCTCATCCGCGGTGTGAATGTTACGCTGGCCGCAACCGAGCGTGACCGCTTCGATGCCGTGACGAAACAGCCAGTTGGCGTCAACGCCGCCGTTGGAGACTTCGCCAAACGGTTCGCGACCAATCATCCGAATAGCCTTCGAGGCCGCCAGAATCGACGGGTGATCGTCGGGCAATCGAAAAGCTTCGTAATCGACGTGGGAGTCAAATTCGAGCGAACCGCAAGCTCCCTCGTCGTTCGTAACTTCGGCAGCGGCTTTCTCGAACGCCGCGCGAATCTCGGCCACGATTCGCGATCGCATCTCAGGATCGTGGCTGCGCGCTTCGGCGCGGAGATGGGTTTCGGGCGTAATCACGTTAGTTGCCTCGCCGCCGGAGATCACACCAACATTGGAGGTTCCAAACTTGCCATCCTGTTCGACTCGGCCCAGCCAACCCCTGGCATCGAGATCCGCGATCGCGCGAGCCGCCATCACAATCGTGCTGGCTCCTTTCTCGGGTGCGACGCCGGCGTGGGCGGGAATGCCGTTCAGCTTGATCGTCATGCGCTCGCCGCCGATCGCGCCAATCGTCATCTTCTCGACCGTCCCACCGTCAAAGTTGAAGGCGCGGTCGACCTGGCCGACCTGGCTGACGTCCAAATGGCGGGCTCCCTCCAAGCCAATCTCTTCCTGCACCAGGAAACTGATCACCGCCGGCGGGAAGTTCTCATCTCCGCGTCGCATCCGCTCGAGGATCGCGGTCAGAATCGCGCAGCAACCGCTGCGGTCGTCGGCCCCAAGACCGGTTGGCGCGCTGCTGCGAACCTGGTCGCCATCGATCACCGGTTGGCTGCCAAC
Source organism: Rubripirellula sp. (assembly GCA_029287555.1). Lineage (GTDB taxonomy): Bacteria > Planctomycetota > Planctomycetia > Pirellulales > Pirellulaceae > Rubripirellula. Next base: position 3,394 of record JARFQX010000925.1, read on the forward strand.
ACAGATCGGAACCGTATCCATGTGGGCCGACAGTAGCGTTCTTGGGCCTCGGCCGCCGCCCGGCAGGGAGATGATCAGGTTCCCACAAGTGCCGGGGATCCGAGTTCGCTTATCGGCGCCGTCAAACACAATCCGACGATCGGCCACTCCGGCAGCGCGGACAAGCTCGGTGATTTTCTGGGCCACCGCCTCTTCCTCACCGCTGCGACCTGGAATCGCGGTGATCGTGATGAATCGGTCCAAAGCGGCATCGGTATCGACTTCGAGATTTGGCATCGTCAGGTTAAACTCACCCGATGGAGCATCCGTAGGAGTTTGGATTCGAACAGTCTGCGAGGCTGAAGCATCGCTCGCGAATTCGTACCACCTTAAGGGATTCTCGGTCGGTTGCCGAGTCAACGGCGACTCAAAGGGGGCGGCGAATTGATTTGTCGTCGCACCAACGACAAGGAAGCATCCGCCCACGATTCGCCAGTTCATTCATTCATCGAAAGGCCCTCGCGTGAGTCTTCCCGTTGTTCAAGATGCAAAGGGTGCCGCTACGGTCGAGACCGGGGATTCACGACGGCATTTGCTCGATTTGTCGCTAAACGAGTTGCAGCAGTGGCTCGCCAAAGCGGGACAGCCCAAGTTTCGCGCCCGTCAGATCGTCCACTGGGTCTTCCAGCGGCGGGTCGCGGACTTTTCACAGATGAGCGATCTGCCAAAAGCATTACGCCAGCGGCTCGACGAATCATTTCGGATCCTGGTTACGTCATCGTCGGCGTCGGTCGCTTCGTCTGATGGAACCGACAAGCTGCTCGTAAGATTGCCGGACGGAGGGGAGGTGGAATGCGTGCTGCTTCGCGACGGTACTCGTCGAAGCATTTGCGTCAGCAGCCAAGTCGGTTGCGCGATGGGCTGCGTCTTCTGCGCCAGCGGACTCGACGGGGTCGACCGCAACCTAACAACGGGCGAGATACTCGAGCAGATGTTGTTGCTGCAGGCACGTTTGGCCGAAGGGGAACGGCTCAGCCACATCGTGATGATGGGGATGGGCGAGCCGCTGGCGAATCTCGATCGGGTTTTGGGCGCGTTGGATGTCGCCCGCAGCCGTGATGGTCTTGGCATCAGTCCTCGGCGCATCACGATCAGCACGGTGGGGTTGCCGCCAGCCATGGACCGTTTGTCCAAAGCGGGAGTCCCTTACAACCTGGCGGTCAGCCTGCATGCTCCAAACGACTCGCTGCGCAGTGAACTGGTGCCGGTCAATCGGAAGATCGGAATCAACGCTGTGCTCGACGCAGCCGATCGATACTTTGACAGCTGCGGGCGAAGATTGACGTTCGAGTATGTACTGCTCGGCGGAATCAACGACCGTGAAAAAGAGGCTCGCGAGTTGGTGAAGTTACTGCGAAGCCGTACAGTGATGCTCAATGTGATTCCCTACAATCCGGTCGCGGGGCTGCCCTACGTCACGCCCAACAACCGAGCGATTGCCGAGTTTCGAAAGACACTCGAGCAAGGCGGGATCAATGTCAAGTTTCGCCAACGCAAAGGAAGCGAGATCGACGCCGCCTGCGGCCAACTGCGTCGCAACCGAGGTTCGACAGCTTCGAGCGATCGGGATTCGTGATCGCGGTGAGCTTGGGTAAGAACTCCAGCACGAGTAGGAGCACGAGCACGAGTAGGAGCACGAGCACGAGTAGGAGCACGAGCACGAGTAGGAGTAGGAGCACGAGCACGAGTAGGAGCACGAGCACGAGCACGAGCACGAGCACGAGCACGAGTGAGAACCGGGATCGCTACTACTTGTACTTCTGTTGGTACTTTTCGTAGAGCATTTTGTGACGGTTGCCGAGATCGACTTTTCGCCCTTGGATGTAGGCATCGACCACGTGCGTCTCGGTTTCCAGAATGTCGCCGTCGGTGATCAAAAGCGTCGCGTGCTTACCGACGGTAATCGAACCGATCCGATCGGCGACGCCAAGAATTTCGGCGGGTGAGAGGGTGATCGCGCGAACTGCATCGCTGGAAGGAAGACCGTACGCAGTAGCGACGGCGGCGTGATAGGGAAGGTTTCTTGCGCTGGCCGCGCCGCCGGGTGAGCCGGCACCCGGTCCGCCGATGGCAAACGTGACTCCCGCGCGGCGCAGTCGCTCGGGCAAGGTATACGCGGCATCGTACGGATCATCGCGACGCAGTGGTAAGCGATAAGTCGACCCGATAATCACTGGCACGTCATACTGCTTGAGAAGTGAGGCGCATCGTTCGGCATCGTAGCCGCCGTAGATGATGACTCGTAATCCCGCCGAGGCACCGTAGACAACGGCCGATTCAATTTCCGTTTGTCGGTCGGCGTCGACGATCAGCGGCAAGTCTCCCTCGACCAGCGGGACGAGACTTTCGAGTCGCACGTTGGTCGGTGTCTGATTCGGACGCGCGCGACGCGACCGAGCATACCGCCGCACCTCGTCGAGCCGCGAATCGAACTCCGCGAGCTTCTCTTCACGCTCCCGGCGGCGACGGCTGTCGTCGTCGCTGCGGGGGTGCACGGCACTCCAGTCAACGTACAGGCCCGCGGGTGCGAGCAACGTCATCTCCGAGACGGTCCAGCCATCAAGCTGCAGCACCGCCCCTTGGCCGCGAAGCCAGCGTCCGCGCGGTGCGGTCATGGCAATCAGGACTCCGCCCGATCGTGCGACGGGAATCAATTCGCTATCGGGATTGACCGCGACCCAGGCTCGGGCATTGGGGTTCTCCCTGCCAAACTCGGTTCGGTCGTCGGTCGCATCAACGGCCGAGATTTCGCGCAGTCCCAAGTCCGTCACGGACTCGAAGAGTCCGGGATAGACGTGAAGGCCGCTGCCGTCAACGACCACGGCGTCCTCGGGTTGATCGACCGACTTGCCGACGGCCGAAATCTTGCCATCGACAAAGAGCACCGAGCCGCCCTCGATGTCCGGCCCGTCGACGGTGTGGACGAGGGCTCCACGGATCAGAATCGGCTTCGTCTGAGGAGCGCCGGGAATCTGATCGTGCGACCGCGCGATCGATGCGAAGAAGCTCAGCGATACGACGGCCGCGAACCTTGCCGCCGACCCGCCTCGCCGACGATGCCGACTGATTGCTGATTTCAGGTTCATTGCTGTTCTCCGCTGCTGATGGTTTCGTGACGCAGGCCCCCGTGGGTCGCGCAGTAGATGTCGGTTCGGACCCAACGATCCTCTTCGGCGACTTCGTCATCTTCCCCCGAGGACTTGGATCCACCACCCGCGCCGAGGGCTTTCTGGATTAAGCGAGCACGCAGTTGTGCATCGCGTTTCCGCATCTGTGCGTCCGACTTCAAGTCAAAGTAACGTCGCCCATCAATCCAGGTTTGTTCGCATCGCGCGAGGGTGGACAGGGGGCGACCGCTCCAGACGACCAGGTCAGCGTGCTTGCCCGGTGTCAGGGATCCAACGTACTGGTCGATGCGCAGTTGGCGCGCCGGATTCAGCGTGACAAACTTCAAGGCCTCATCTTCGGCGACACCCCCGTACTTGGTCGCTTTGGCGGCCTCGGTATTCATGTGGCGGGCCAGCTCCCGATCGTCGCTGTTGAACGAAACCACCACGCCCGCTTCGTGCATCAGCGCTCCGTTGTAAGGAATCGCATCGAAGACCTCGAACTTATACGCCCACCAATCGGAGAACGCCGAACCCATGGCTCCGTGCTGGGCCATTCGATCGGCGACCTTGTAGCCTTCAAGAATGTGCTGCAGTGTGCCAATCTGGATGCCAAACTCCTCCAAAACGGCCAGTGTGGCAACGATCTCGTCTTGGCGATAACTATGACAGTGGATCCAACGGGCACCATCCTGCACCTCGGCGAGGGCCTCAAGTTGCAGATCGACTCGCGGAGGGAGCAGGCCGCGGTTTCCCGCTCGCCAGCGGCGCCAGTTCGCCCGGTATTCCCTCGCCGCCAGCAGTTGATCTCGAATGATTTGCTCGACTCCCATCCGGGTGTTGGGATACCTCGATTGGTTTCGCTTGACGTTCTCACCGAGCGCAAACTTGATCCCGGGCGGTGCTTCCTGCATTCGCAACCCATCCATGGTTTGGCCCCAACGCAATTTGATCACCTGGTTCTGACCACCGATCGGGTTGGCGGATCCATGCAAGATATTGGCGATCGTCAATCCGCCAGCGAGTTGGCGGTAGATGTTCATGTCACTGTTGTCGAGGAAGTCGCCAATGCGCACTTCGGCCGTCACCGCCTGGCCCGACTCATTGACACCTCCATCGGTGCCCATGTGGGAGTGACAATCGATCAATCCAGGTGTGATGTGTTTGCCGCGTGCGTCGATGATCTGACAACCGGGAGGTGCGTCGAGCTGCTCACCAACAGCAACAATCGTCCCATCGCGAATCAACAGATCGCCCTCTTCCAGCACCCCCGCCTCATCACAAGTCCACAGCGTGGCTCCCCGAAACAAGACCGTAGGCTGCTCCGAGATGGGCGTCTCGAGACCGTAGGCGCCGAGTGGCATGAGGTGCGGCGTTGGCCCCGGTGCGTCCCTGTCGGCATCGTCTGTTGAAGCAGTTCCTTCCGCATCCGATCGCTCTTTGTCTGCCGACTCCGCGTCCGACCGATCTGCTTCCTCGTCCAACTCTTCGCGTTCTTCCTCGCCACTCGGCTCGTCGGCGGTCTCTTTTTGGCCATCTTCCTCGGGCGACGCCGAGGGACTTGGATCCTGGCGCCGCAGTTCCACCGCGCTGGTTTGACCATCGGGCAAGGCGATGGTGGCGAAAAGTTCCGGTTGTTCGCTGTCGCTTTCCTCGACGCCCTTCACCAAGATGATGCTCAGCAACGAGACGCCATCGGCGAGTGACGGATCGACGTTGTGCAGGTTCATCGTGGCGGCGATGCGATCCCGTTCGCGAGCAAGGTCCTTCAACTTGGCCGAAGGCGGCTTGGCATCCCCTTCGTTTTGCTCGCCGTTCGACTCATCATCCGTTTCAGCCTCGCCTTCATCTTCCTCCCGATCACCTTCGTCGGCTTGTCGCGTGCTCGGTTCGTCCGTGGAATGGGGAGTGACCTTGCCTTCCAGTTTGTCGTTCTTTTCCGTAACGGCTAGCTTCAGCGTGACGGGAGAGGTCCCGGCGCGAAACTTCATGGTCCAGTCACCGACCAGCTTGCTAGTCAGCGAATGATTGGGAGGCGTTGAGATCTCGAATTGTTTGCCAGCGACCCAACACTCCAGCACCTTCGATTTGGAATCAAACAGGTCGCCATCGGTGATCGCAAAGTTGGCAAGCTTGCCAACCTCCACGCGACCGACCTGGCTCTCAAGCCCTAGAAGCTGGGCTGGCACGGTGGTCATTGCCGCCAGGGCCGCCTCCTTGGAAAGGCCGTGATCAACGGCCGTGCGCACCTGTTTAAGGAACTGCCCGACGTCGCTCAGTCCGTCGGTGGTCAAACAGATCGGCAGACCGGCGCCGGCAAGTCGCGCGGGGTTCTCGGGCGCGAGATCCCAGTGCATCAACTCTTGCAGCGTGACCTCCTCGCGAGCCTGCGGTGACTTGAGGTTGGGCGAGTCAGGAAAATCGACGGGAACGAGGATGGGACGATTCAAGTGAATGATCGATGGCAAATCGCGGTATTCGCGACCCGAACCGCGAAGGATGACCTTGAGTGCGAACTCGTTGGCCAGGCTCTCCGCACGGATCGCCATTCTCTCGTTGGGAGCATCGATCACGAACGTGTCGCGCAACATCGCGTCGGACAGCGTCTGTAGATCAAGATTCGTTTCAGGTCGAGGCAACTGGGTATTTGCTCGATAGTTGTCCCATGCTTCGCGATACCAGCGGGCATCGTAGAACGCTTGACGCAGCAGCGCCGTCGCGCCCATCGGTGAATTCGGGTAGCTGGCGCGTCGCGTGCCGCGGGGCACGGTTAACTGCAGATGTTGCCACGCGTGTTTGAGCAGCAGTGTTCTTCCCGAGTGCTGACCATCAAGCAAAACGACGGAGCTGCTTCCTTTGACAATCCCACCTGCCGGCGCGACCAGCCGTGTCGTGATGCCCTGCGAACGCAATTGACTTGCATCATCCAAACCCACCGCTTCATTGGCCGCGTTCAGCCGAGGTGTGACATTTTGATTCCAGTAACCCGACTCGGACGCCTCGATGGGAACCTCGATTTCGCTCCAGGCGTCGATCAGCCCGGGGTAGACGCGTTTGTCTTGGCAATCGATGACCTGGAATCCGTCGGGAATCTCGATCTTCTTGCCAACCGCCGTGATCGCCGTATCTTGGACCAGGATCGTCGCCTCAGTAAGCAACTCACCAGGCTGGACGATGACGTCCGCACCGACCAGAGCAACGTTAGCGGGCCGATGGTCACGGAGGCCCACGATTGGTCTGGTCGAGACATCGGACTGAGCACTGGCGAATGGTGCAATCGCCAGAAGGATGAACAGGCAGGACGCGGCGCGCACGTTGAACCCCTCTGCGGGAAGCTGGGAGCTGGAAGCTGGGAAAAATCGGAATCGGCAAGCCGCTATAGGATACTTCACGGTGAGACGGCGCGGGCGGCGGCGGCGTTGTGCGGGAAAGGTTGCGTCCTTCAATCACCAGGCCTCGATCGTCTCGGCCGATTGTCTCGCCCGGCTGAGAAGTCTGTAGACGTTTCTCACACACCATCACATTGGCGGAGGACGAAACGTAGCCATCGATTCCACCCGATTCAGCGCGGCTGACTGGCGTCAATTTGCGGGTAATTCCTCTTGACCTGAGGTGAATCGCTTACTAGATCTGGGATTCAGGCGTGTCCTAAACCTCGCACCGTCTCCCCGTGATGGGATCCTAGGAGGCTAAAACATGGAGCCTGAGAAGACTTCTTCCGGCAGATCAGATCGTTCGACTCTCGAACGGTTCTTTAGCGGTCTGAGCGAGTACATCTTTCAGTCCAAGCTGGGTGTCGCTGACGTCCAATTGATCGACTACATCAGCGACATGCTGTTGCGGTTCGCGCGAGTCGATTCCTTTCACAAGGTGCGTCGCGCCAACGGCCGACCGGCGACGGAAGTCTTTCAAATGCTGTGCGAGGCGGAGCAACGCATCGGGTTGGCTCGTCGGGAAGTCCATCGTCACATCGGTGACTTCACCTTGTTTTGGTCGGGGATGTATCCCGAGAGTCTGCGTCGCATGCGGCCGCATAAATCTGCCGATGGCTTTCTCGACTACTGTCGCCAAGGGAAGCGTGCTTACGCGATCGCGGCCGAAATCGAGGGGGGAAGCGAACGTCCCTCGAGCGATCTGTTGCAACAATTGAGTGACCAGTTCGAAATGTGTGCATACGGGCTTCGTGAAGTCCGACGGGAATGGGAAGAGGGCGAATCGGGCGACGGATTGCTCCTTTCCTAGCGTTCGTCCTTTGGAACCCGAAAGGCAATTCCCCCGGTTGGCGGCCGAGCGTTCGCCGGGTAGCGGTGTCACTTGAATCGGATTTGCAGGATCGGTTTTGCACTGGCGAGCGACTCGAAGCCTGAATTCATGGGAATCGTGGGGTACAATCGGACTGCCGTGATTCCAAAGGTAACCCATGATCGTGACGAATTGCCCCCGCTGTGACGAGGAATTCCGCATTCCCGCTGGCGAGATTCCTTCGGATGCTTACGCGCACTGCCCGTGGTGCCGTGAGACGTTCCCTTTTTCGGAAGTGCTGGGAAGTCTGCCCCCAACACTTCAGCTTCTGGATGCGGATGGGCGTCCGCTTGAGATCAGTGAAGCGACAGCGGGCGTGACCGAGGGCCTGCAGATTGCCGGTGGTCGCGAAGCGCAGCCCGTTGGTGGGCATCTGATCGAACACGATCGCGATGGGGGCTTCGCTGTGAGTGGGAACGACAGCGTGGAGGACCCCCATGCCACGGTCGCCGACGAAACGGTTACCAAGACCATCGTCGACGACGATTGGGATCGACAAGTCAATCTGTCCGACTCGGCATCGCACGTCGAGACGTTTGCCGACGACGATTCTTATGAGACACTCGAAACGGCGGACGCGTCGCCATTGCAATCGGTCAGCGTTTCGGGCAATCGAAGCCCCCGCAAGCGAAAGGGCTCCGGGATTGGAACCTTCATCGGGATTGTGCTGGGTGGATTGTTATCCTTGCCAATCGCTGGCGGCCTGCTGACGTTGCTGGGCAAAACACCGGACTGGGGATTCTGGCCGTTTCTCGGAGAATCCGACGGTACCTCGGGCCGCGTTGCCGCGCCCGTTCCGGGACGTCCACTTTCCGACGGCGGGCGATTTGATGCCGACCCAGCCACCGCTCCGTCGCTCCGCTTCAACCAGGAAACCGCGCTGACACAATCAGCCTCTGATCCTGCCGAGGCGGCGGCGAACGAGATCGTCGGCGCCACGCCGGACGACCCGACAGCTGAGCCAGCCTATGGGAGTGGTGAAACCGGCTCGTTCGGGCTCGATTCGACGCCCGAAGATTTGGCAGACGATACGAGTTCGCTCGCCTCGAGCGATCGGCAGCCGATCCCCTCCGAGGAGATCGATGCTTCGTTGGCGACTTTGCCCGATGCATCAACTGGATCGATCGAGCCAGAAGGCGCTGGTGGTGACGACGAGACGTACGCGAAAATGCCACCGTCATCCTCGCCGACCGTCGCGAGCGACGCGGTTGCATCGCGCCGTCCTTCCGACAACGCCGCGACGAGTGCTGCGCCCGGGCAACCAACTCCCGAGGAATTAGCGACCAAGGCGGTTCAAATGATCGAGGTTGTCTCGAGCATGAACTTAACGGCTGATGCGTCGCCGCAAGAACAATCGGAGCAACGACGGCGGATAGGTATCACTTACCAAACGATTGCCGAGACGGCAGCTCGGATGGATTCCCCCGGGGATGCACTGAAGGCGTTGGCCGCAGCAATCGTCTCCTCGCCGCTGCGTGAGGACGTGCGGGCCGCGGGATGGCAGTGGCTGAAGTCGCCCAATCGTCAATCCAGCGGGATCGCCTTGATCGGCACCGCGACCGAATCCGATGGTGCCACGATTCTCGAGAGCAATGCGGGCGAGACGATTCCGCTCATCGGCGATGCCCAGATGGCAGACGGGGATCTGGTACTCGTTTTGGGACAACTGGATGAATCTGGCGAAACGGTCCGAGTGATTCACTCCGAGTCGGTCCGTTGAACCGCCCGCCAAGCTCAGCGCCGGGGAGCTGGTTCAGCACGTCGCCGTTGCGGCGCCGGCCTTTTTCGGCGAGGGTCAGGCCGACACACGAGGCAAGCCGTCATGACTTCGATCACTGATCTCCTCTCGGGCCATAGCAGTGGTTCTGGTGGCAGCGGGTCTGGTGGCAGCGGGTCTGGTGGCAGTGGGTCTGGTGGCAGTGGGTCTGGTGGCAGTGGGGGGCGGGCAAATGAAACGGATCGCTTGTTCACGTTGATGTACGAGGACCTGTGCCGACTCGCCGGTCGATTTCTCCAAAATGAACCGATCCGACATCGGCTCAGTTCTGCGTCGCTTGTGCATCAAGCCTACGTGCGGATGGTGGATCAATCCCGCGTCGATTGGCAGGGGAAAACGCATTTCTTTGCGGTCGGAGCGACCGTGATGCGACGGATCCTCGTGGACCACGCGCGGAAGGTTCAATCGCTCAAACGCGGTGGTTGTTGGAACCAGCGTCGGTTGACCGAAGATGTGACCTTCCAATTAAACCGCGATGACGACGTGGTCGCATTGGATGACTTGCTCACAACGCTCGCGGAGTTGAACCCGCGGCAAGCCAAGATCGTTGAGTTTCGATTCTTCGGCGGCATGACGATGCGCGAGATTGCCTCCGAGATGAACATCGGGTTGCGAACGGTCGAGAAGGAATGGGGAATGGCCCGCGCTTGGATGCGGCGGGAGCTCCGAGGTGGAGAACTTCGCGGTCCGGAACCATCGGATGCCGATGCAACCAATCGCGACACGGGTCGAGCGGCCGACCAGACTCAAGGCGGCTAGGCATGGACGCAGCCCGCTACGGCCGTATTCGCGAGTTGTTCCTTGCCGCCGAGGAGTTGCCGCTGGATCAGCAGCGTGACTTTCTGAGGTCTCAAACGGAACACGATGAATCGCTATTTGAAGAGGTCGTCTCGCTGCTTCGTGAGCATGATCCCGAATCGGCGAGACGGGAGGGGAACCAGCCCGCCGTCGCGTTACGCGCCGCGGTGCAACGTGCGAGTCAATCGCGATCGACGGCGACGTCCCGGCGTGCCGATCTGGTTCACTCCCGCGATGCCTCATCGCGATCCAATCGCCTCGACCCGATTGGGCAACTTGCCTCGGAATCCACCCACCCATCGAGCGCGCTGCTGTGGGAACATCAGACGCGTCGAAGCCGACGACGCAATAACAAGTGGCTGTGGCTGGCCGCCTTGCTACCCACCGCACTGATCGGCTGGTTCACTTATCACCGAGTCAACCAGACGATGGAGCAATCGGTTCGCGACGAGCTGCGTGGCATCGCAGATAGCGTTTCGCACGCGTCGAGGCGATTTCTTGTCGACAAGTCGCGGCTGGTCGGATCTTGGTCGCGGCAGCCCGGGATTCAGTCGGCAATCCTCGAGTTGGCTGAAATCGCGGCAGAAGATCCAACCGGGAACGCGCTGCGAGGAGCTCCGCAAAGCGAACAGATTCAATCACAGCTGCAACAGCTCTCGAACATCGATGAAATCAAGTTTGTCGTGTGGAGCGAAAACTATCGGACGCTGGCAACGTCCGACGAGAGACTCGCCGAGCTGGGTAGCCCGCTTGCGCCGCAGCACGCCGAGATGCTTGCTCGCGTCATGTCGGGTCAAACGGTGGTGTTTGGTCCCGAGCGCATCGATCCCATTTCGGCAACGAAAACATCCGTTTCCCAACCTCCGGTGATGGCCGTTGTGGTTCCCATTGATGACGGTCAGGGACGAATCGTGGCGGCTTTTCTCATTGGGGGGATCGGCATGTTCGATGAGTTCAGCCGGATGTACTTTGATGTGGCCAACGCGGGCAACCTTGACGCCTACGCGGTCAACGAGTCAGGTGTGATGGTGACCGAGAGCCCGAGGGCCGCGACGCTGGCATCGATGATGAAGCTGGACGCGACCGTCGAAGAGATCGCTGCAAAGTTGCGAGTCGCCGATCCCGGCATGGAACTCACGCCCGAGCACCTTGGCCGCGTGAGACGAGGCGCCCGTCCTTTGACGGTATCGGCGGCGAGTGCGACGGCGGGACAAAGCGATGTGCGCATCGACCCCTATCGCAACTACGCTGGCCAGAAGGTCGTGGGGGCATGGCGATGGAACAGCGATTCGAATCTCGGGATCATCGTGGAACGTCAGGCAGACGCGGCATTCGCAACCGTGCGGATCGTTCGCAGCGGGTTCCTGCTGCTAGGGACGCTGCTGTTCATTACGGCCACCATGGCGGCCGCCTTCCTGGCTCGCGCCTCGACGGCCGAGCGTGCGGCGGTCCATCCGTTAAGCCGCTACGAAGTGATACGCGAACTGGGCAGCGGTGGGATGGGTGTCGTCTACTTGGCGCGGCATCGGCAACTCGGCCGTGATACCGCGTTGAAGGTGATGATCGGCGGGCGACGTCACAAGCAGGACCAGTTGCGATTCGATCGAGAAGCACGATTGGCGGCGAGTTTGAGCAGCCCGCACAGCGTGATGATCTATGACTATGGCCGCTCTGAAGATGGCGAATCGTACTGCGTGATGGAGTTTCTCCGCGGGCTCACTCTGCAGGAGGTTGTCCAGCGGAGCGGACCGCAACCAGTCGGTCGCGTGCTGTTCATCCTCAGCCAAGTTTGCGAAGCGCTTACCGAAGCGCACGAGTTGAATCTGTTGCACCGGGACATCAAGCCGCAGAACATCATGCTGTCGCTCGATCAATCGGTGGGTGATTGGGCCGTGCTCTTCGATTATGGCCTGGCCAAGCCGCTCGAGCCGGCGGTCGACACTTATCAGACGTCCGAAGCCCATTGGTCGGGAACGCCGATGTACATGGCGCCCGAGCGTTTTCGGCAACCCAACTCCATGGATCGACGCTCCGATCTCTACTCACTCGGATGCGTCGCCTACTATCTGCTTTCGGGCCATCCCCCATTCGTTGAGCAGGAGGCAGAGTCACTCTTTACCATGATCCTGAGCCAACAGCCAACCAGACTCGAGCTGCTGTTGGACGATCCGCTGCCGCAACAAGTTAGCGAACTGGTGATGAATTGCATGGCCAAGTCCCCGGACGATCGATTCGCATCGGTCGCCGATTTGTCGGCGGCGATCAACGACATCCGCGGTCAATATCCGTGGACCTTGGAAGAAGCCAAGTCGTGGTGGAATCGCTACGGCCACTAGAGCTTACCGTAGTTGTCGATCGCTTCGCGATCGTATCAGCACGACCGGCGGAGCGGTCGGCGACTTTCTATTCGCCCTTCTCGGGAACCTTCTGCAGGATATCGAGCAGGACCTCGTCGGCCTCGACCCCTTCGGCCTGGGCTTCGAAGTTCAACAGCAGTCGATGTCGCATCGCGGGAAGGAAGACCCGCCGAACATCTTCAAAGCTGACGTTGTATCGCCCGTCGAGCAGGGCGCGCACCTTGGATGCCAGGGCCAACGTCTGAGCACCCCGAGGACTCGCCCCCCACCGGACATACTGATTCGTCGCATCAACGCTGTGGGGACCGTCCGGATGCGTGGCGAGATTCAACCGCACCAGGTAATCCTGGACGTGCGGGGCCAACAC